>CALSBD010000203.1:0-6283 GCA_943373055.1 Rhizobium sp. Q54 | reverse complement strand
GCCACACCGGATCACCGAACGTCATGCACCCCAACGCGAGGCGAGACACCTTAAGGCCGCTGCGGCCCAATCGAACGCTGTCCATCGGAGGATCCCCTGTCAGGTCTGACTATGTGAGCTGTCGGCGTATCACGCCATGAAGGTGAGGGCGCGCTGGATCGCCACCACTTGTCGCCGGGCCGGCTCCAGGCCGTGCCCGGTCTCCACGATGAAATGGGCGCCGGCCCGTTTGGCCGCATCGGGCCACTGCTTGGCAAGGATCGCCTCGAAGCGCGCCTCGGTCATGCCGGGCCGGGCGAGCACCCGCGCGCGCTGGATCGCGGCATCGCAGCTGACCACCACCACCACATCGACCGCGTGATGGCGACCGGTTTCAAAAAGCAGCGGGATATCCAAAATGACCGCACGGTGGCCCTTGGCCCGGGCCGCGTCCAGAAAGGTGGCTTCCGCCTGGCGAACCAGCGGATGCACGATCGCTTCCAGCCGCTTGAGCGCAGCTGAATCGGCAAGCACGATCTTCGATAACGTCGGCCGATCAACCGCGCCGTCACGCACCGTGCCTGGAAACGCAGCCTCGACCAACGGCACTGCCGCGCCGCGATAAAGCGCATGCACGACCGCATCGGCATCATGCACCGGCACGCCGGCCGCGGCGAACATCCCCGCGGTCGTCGACTTGCCCATGCCGATCGAGCCGGTGAGTCCCACGAGGATCATGGGACGGCCTTGGGCTCAATCACACCCAGATCGGCCAGGATCAGAACGCGCAAGGCCGCCGTCACCACCGGCCGCACGCCGAACCAGCGTTCAAAGCCCGGCGCGGCTTGATGAAGCAGCATGCCCAGCCCATCGACCGTCCGCAGGCCGTGCGCCCGCGCCGCCGCCAGCAAGGGCGTCTCCAGCGGCACATAGACGATGTCCGTCACCAAGGCATCCGCCGCCAACCGATCGAGCGCGAGCGCCATCTCGCCCTCCTTGCCGTCCATGCCGACCGAGGTGGTATTCACCAAAAGCCGGGCGTCGGCGAGCAAACCGTCAACGTCCGATAACGCGTGCGCCCGCACCCGGGGGCCAAACCGCTCGGCCATGGCCTCGGCCCGCGCGAGCGTGCGATTGGCGAGCGCCACGTCAAAGCCGCGCGAGAGGAGCCCGTCGACCACAGCGCGCGCGGCACCGCCAGCACCCAGCACCACCGCGCGGCCCGGCCGCTCGTCCCAGCCCGCCGCCCGATCATCAAGATTGGCAACGAAGCCGTGTCGGTCCGTATTGCCGCCGTGGAGCCGACCCGCCTCCAACCACACCGTATTGACCGCGCCCAGCCGCGCGGCGACCGGGTCGAGCTCGGCACACAGGCCAAACGCGGTTTCCTTGTGCGGCACCGTCACATTGCCGCCGACAAAACCAGCACCCGCCAAATCGGTGAGAAAGGCGCTGAAAGCCTCCGGCGGGACCGGCAGGCGCTCGTAGCTGCCGTCGAGGCCGTGCTCCTTGAGCCAATAGCCATGGATGAGCGGCGAACGGGATTGCGCGATCGGCCAGCCGACCACAAAAGCCTTGCGCATCATGTGTCGATCTCGCCCAAGCGCCGCAGCTCGGCCAATAGCGGCAGCACCGGAAGGCCCAAAATGGTGAAATAGTCGCCGTCGATCCGCTCGAACAGCTGGATACCCGGCCCCTCGAACTGATAGCCACCCACGCTCGTTTTTACCCGGTCGCCCACCGCCGACAGATAGCGGCCCAAATACTGCGGGGTGAAGTGGCGCATGGTCATATGCGCGGTTGACACGTGCCGCCACACCACTTCGCCCTCCTTGACCAAGGCCAGGGCAGAGTGCAGCTGGTGGGTCTGTCCGCGCAAATCCAACAGCTGCTGCATCGCGCCATCGAAATCCTTCGGCTTGTGAAAGCGGCGATCACCCAGCCCGAGCGTTTGGTCAGCACCCAGTACATAGGCATACGGGTGGCGAGCCGATACATCGAGCGCTTTTGCTTCGGCCAGCACCTGCGCCACGTCATCGGGCGGGAAGCCGGCCTCAACCAACGGGGTTTCAATCGCCCGCTCGTCCACATCAGCGCCGACCGCTTCGAAGACAAGACCGGCATTGCGCAGCAACCCAACCCGGGTGGCGCTTTGCGACGCGAGGATCAGGCCAGCGCGCGCGGGGGCTTCAGACTTGGGGTCCATCCTGGGGGTCCATCCTGGGGGTCTATGCCGACTGATCAATCGATAAACGTGCGCGGATCCTGCGCGCTGCGTCGCTCCCGCAGGAGCGCCAGGATCGCGGCCGCCGTCTCCTCAATGGACCGGCGCGTGACATCGATCAATGGCCAATCATACTGGCCGCACAGCCGCCGCGTGATGGCGATCTCCTGGGCGATCGCCTGTCGGTCGATATAGCTGTCGTCCTTGGTGGCGGATGCGTTGAGCGCCAGGATCCGGTTCTCGCGGATTTGCGCGATCCGCTCCGGGCTCGCAATCAGCCCCACGATCAGCGGACGGCGCGCGGTGAACAACACCGACGGCACCTCAATGCCCGGCACGATCGGCACATTGGTCGCCTTCACGCCGCGATTGGCGAGATAAATCGAGGTCGGCGTCTTCGACGTGCGCGAGATCCCCATAATAACGACGTCGGCTTCCTCGATGTCGGAGGGCAGCTGACCATCATCATGCGCCATGGTGAAATTGAGCGCCTCAATCCGTCGGAAATAATCCTGGTCCAACGCGTGCTGCGCACCCATGCGCTTTGTTTGCGCCACCTTCAGATACGATTGGAACACCGCGAACACCGGCTCCAGCACGGATACGCACGGCAAGCCCAAATCCCGGCAGAACCGCTCTACCCGTTGGGACAGCTCCGGTGAGACGAGCGTGTAGAGCACAATGCCCGGATTGGCCTCCACCTCCGGCAGCGCGCGATCGAGCTGCCGATCGGAGCGCACCAGCGGATAAACATGTTCGATCGCCTGAATGCCCTCGTACTGCGCCGCCGCCGCCCGCGACACGGTGAGCAGGGTTTCGCCGGTCGAGTCCGAAATCAGGTGGAGATGAAAGAAGTTGGGCGTTGTCATCACAGGGTCGTCCACAGGCCTTTGGAAACAGGAGGACGAAACAGGGCTGCCCGGGGCCACGACCGACAGCTTTACCGTAAGCCCGAAATCCTTCAACAGGCGATCCCGTCCGAAAACCGCAAAGCGGCTTGGGACGGTTCTTGGGATGACGCCAACCTCCCCATCAAGCTCAAACGTCTTCCACACCCTCACGCGACAGTGGCGACCATGTTAACGCCTTGGTAAGAAAGATTAAGAAAGCGTTAACGAGACTGTTGTCGACTCCGGACAAAAACGCCGCGAGGTTCGGTTCAATGCGGACACGCGGATCGGTCGGTTGTGGAAACAAGCCGATCCCGGTAATCCACCACATAAGAGAAATAGCAAATTCTCTCTTTGAGAGATTGATTTAAGGAAGATCTGGGGATGGCCGCGACCGTGGAACGCAAGCTCTTGAAGGTGCTCGATGGCGAGGCCGTGTGGCCGCCGCCGATCTGGATCATGCGGCAAGCCGGTCGCTATCTGCCGGAATATCGCGCCACCCGCGCCGAAGCCGGCTCCTTCCTGGACCTGTGCTACAATCCAAAGCTCGCCACCGAAGTGACTTTGCAGCCGATCCGGCGCTATGGCTTCGACGCGGCAATCCTGTTCTCCGACATTCTCGTCATTCCCGACGCGCTTGGCCAAAAGGTCCGCTTCGTGGAAGGCGAGGGACCGCGCCTTGATCCCATTCAAGCGTCCGAAGCCGCGCGCATGGACCCCGGTCAAGTGGTCGGCCGGCTATCGCCCGTGATGGAGGCGGTCTCGCTCATCCGCTCCAGCCTCCCGGCCGAGACGACCTTGTTAGGCTTCTGCGGCGCACCGTGGACGGTGGCGACCTATATGATTGCGGGGCAGGGGACGCCTGACCAGGGCCCCGCCCGCCGCGCGGCTTTGTCTGATCCGACCGCGTTCCAAGGTCTCATCGACGTCCTGGTCGAAAGCTCGGTTCATTATCTCGTCGCCCAGCTCGATGCGGGCGCGGATGCGGTGCAGGTGTTTGATACCTGGGCCGGCGTGCTTGATGACATCGAGTTTGAACGCTGGGCGCTCGAACCGCTGCGCGCCATCGTGGCCGGTGTGCGTGCCAAGCGCCCGGGGGCTCGCGTAATTGGCTTCCCGAAAGGTGCCGGCGCGCGCCTGCCAAGTTTCGCCAAGCAGACCGGCATCAATGCGGTCGGGCTTGATTGGACCGCGTCGCTCGACGATGTCGCGCGCACCGTGCAGCCCCATGTGGCCGTGCAAGGCAATCTGGATCCCTTGCGCGTCGTCATGGGCGGCGTTCAGATGGATCAGGCGGTTGATCACATTCTCGACAAGCTCGGCCATGGCCGGCTGATCTTCAACCTTGGCCACGGTATCACGCCCGACGGCAAGCCGGAGAATCTCGCCCGCGTGGTCGAGCGGGTCCGCGCGGCGACACGCTAGAGCGCTGTTCGATCTGACTGCATCAGTTCGGCGCTCTAAGTCTAAGTTAACGTGTGATTTTTACCCGATAACCGGTTTCCACTTATTGGGATCACGCTCTCAGGGAGACGATCATGGCGGATGTCCGGGTGGGCGATCTTCCCAAGCCCAATCCCACACTCAGGGCGGTGGTATCGCTGGCGATTTTCGCCGGTCTCACTGTCGCGCTGTTTTGGTGGAACCCGGTGGCCGCCTATCCCTGGTTCAAGGCGCTGCATGTGATCGCCATCATCGCATGGATGGCCGGCATGCTCTATTTGCCGCGGCTGTTCGTCTATCACGCGGTCGCGCCCGTTGGCTCAGAAGTCTCCGAGCAGTTCAAGATCATGGAGCGCCGGCTCCTACGCTACATCATGAATCCGGCCATGGTGGTGTCCTGGGTGGTCGGCCTCTGGATGGCCTGGTCGATCTTTGAAATGAAGGGCGGCTGGCTGCACGGCAAGCTATTGGCGGTGGTGCTCTTGTCCGGCGTTCACGGGTACTACTCCGCCGCCGTGCGCGCCTTTGCCGAAGATCGCAACGTCAAGCCGCAACGCCATTGGCGCATCATGAACGAGGTTCCAACCCTGTTGATGATCGTCATCGTCGTCTTGGTGATCGTGAAGCCGTTCTGACGACCGCACGCAGTCGCGCTGTTAAGCCGCCGCACTCGAGCGTGTGTAGTAGCGATCCGGCCCGATGCGAAGCGCGTTGCGATAGCCCAGGCCCGACAAGATCTCCTCGATGTGGGTGCCGTGATCCTCGGTCCACACCTCCACCTGCAGCACACAACGGTTTTCAGCGAGGATGCGGCGCATGCCGTTGATCACCTCGCGTTCATGGCCTTCCACGTCGATCTTCACGCCGAGCACCCGCCCGCTCTGATCGAGCGCGCTGTCGAGCGTGATGGTCTCGACCGTCTCGGCGACCGACTGGTCGTAGGCCCCCGGATCGATGATCCCGCAACCGCCAAAATTCTGCGTGGGATGGGCCGCGGACTTGTGCACCACCGCGTGTCCGTTGATCTGGCTCACCGCGACGGGGCGAACCTCGACCCGATCGGCGAGGCCGTTGACGAACAGGTTTGCTTCCAGATGCCGGCGGTTGCGCCGATCCGGCTCGAACGCGATCACGCGGGCGCAGCGGCGATCCTGCGCCGCGTCGAGCGAATAGGAGCCGCCATAGGCACCCACGTCGATGAAATCATAAGTCTCGCCATCGCCCAGCGCTTCGTAGACGAGACGGCGCAGGCATGCCCGCTGCTCGGGCTCCCACGTGTTGTGAGAGATGATCCACTGGTCGGGCGTCACGCCGGGCTGCGCCAGAAACCAATGGTCGCCGTCGCGCACGAGCTGGATCGCGCCGGCGTCCGCGGACGATGGATGGCTGCCCCGGCGCGCCGCGCGCCACCATGATGTGAGCGATGCCATCGTGTCCCCCATTTCACCCAGCGCGCGAGGATCATCCGGACCCCTTCACGCTCTATCCAAGTGTTGACGGCCGGCCGTCTTGCAAATCAGCGCACTTCCGTCGCGTCGTCCTTAGCACCGATGCCGCGGCGGGGTCCATAAACGCGATCGACCTCGCCGCGGGGATCTGGGGGCCCGTCTGACCGGCACTCCGTTAGAGGACCGTGCCAAACGCCATGTCGGCGTCCTCGATGAGGGCAAGGAACGCGTCACACAGCGTGTGGCCGATCCACGTTTGGCAAATCGCTTCGGCGGCTGCTTGATCGCGCGCGATCAAA
>CALSBD010000202.1:0-6300 GCA_943373055.1 Rhizobium sp. Q54 | reverse complement strand
TGAAGAAGAACAAGGTGCCCGTGGAGATCTGGGACAACATCAAGTCCACCTTCAAGAAGACCCCCGCGCCCGCCAAGTAAGCGGGCCGCTCCAGGGACATAAAAAGCGCCGGCGCGGTCACCCGCCCGGCGTTTTGTCATTGGCCAATCCAGCTCTCAGGCGCCGCCGACACCCCAATTGCGCACGTCGCCATAGGCATCGGGGATCACCGCCAGATCATGGTGCTCGATGCCGCGCACGCCACGCAGGCGATGGCGGTGGCCGCCGTCGGCGTCGAACTCGTGCTCCACATAGCCGATCGTCTTGCAGCCATAGCCCGGCTGCCATGGATCGGAAATCAGGAACGACGTCGCCGGCGCCCACAGGTGCCGCGTGCCGCCGACCATCGTGTCGCGATACTGGTGCACGTGACCACAGGCAATCACCGTCGGCACGACATCACCCAAGGCGGTCAGCAGCGCGGCGCGCGGTCCCGGTGTCGTAAACCGGCTGTTGACGAGGGTCTCGTCGTAGGTCTCGTCCATCAACGGCTTATGCAGAAAGATCGCCAGCGCGCGGCCTTGCAGCGTCGCAAGGCTGTCGCGGATCAAGTCCATTTGCGCCTCATCGCCCACCGCCTCCGAGCCAAGGGTCAGCGCGTTGAGCCCCAACAGGCGCCAGCCGGGCACATCGATCGCCCAAGCGTCGGCGCCGAAGACGCGCCGATAGCGCTCCAGCCGTTCGGCGGTGACCGGCTGCCGACGCGCGACATCGAGATGGTCGCCCACATCGTGATTGCCCGGCAGCACATGGGTCTCGATGGTCAGCGCCGCGTGGGCCGCCTTGGCGTGCTCCAGGTCCGCGTCGAGATCGGCGCCATCGAGCGACAGGTCGCCGGTGTTGAGGACAAGATCAGGCTGGTCCTCGTGAAGATGGGCGACAATGCGCTCGAAATTGCTCTGGAAGAACGGCTTCGATGGCGACAGGTGGGTATCTGAAATCTGTGCGACGCGAACGGTCATGACGGCCTCTGCATGGCAAGGAAGCACCGAGCCTGCCGTGGCCCGGACGCAAACGAAAGAGGCGCGCGCCGGTGGGGACGCGCGCCAGGGATATGGATATCACGCCGCCATCACGGCATGCGCGGGATCAGCTTGCGCACTTCCTCGGCCATGTCGGCGAGCACCACTTCCGGGGTCGCCTTCTGCTCGATGATGCGGGCCATGTTGTCGACCATGACCTGCGTGACGCGCACCGAGTTCTGACCCGGGAAGGCATACCACGGCTGCATCAGGTGCACCTGCTTGGTGGCGGCCTGGAACAGCGGGTTGTCCTTGTAGAACTGGCCCAGATAGCTCGGATCGTCGATGGCGAGCTGGTTGCACGGCACGTAGCCGGTGTTCTTCACCATCAAGGTCGTGCCTTCCGCCGAGGTGGCGAACTTCACGAACTTCCAGGCGGCCTGCTGCTTGGCCGGATCCTTGGTGGTGATCATGGCGCCCGCGCCGCCGGTCGGCAGGCGGCCCTTGACCGGGTCGATCACCGGGAGCGTGGTGGTGCCCAGAACAAAGTTCTGGCCGACCGAGTTGGAGATCGAGCGTACCTGGGCGGTGGTGCGGAACATCGTGCCCAGCTTGCCGGCCGCAAAGGCCTGCAGGTCGGCGGTGCCGGCATAGTTGGGCATGCCGCCTTCCTTGACGAAGCGATCAAGTAGCGTGAGCGCGGCGAGCCCTTCGGGCCCGTTGAACGCCACATCCTTCTCGTCTTCCGTCAGCATGCGGCCGCCATGGCCGTAGAGGAGCGCGGAGAACATCCAATCGTCGCCCGGCCAGCGGAAGAACATGCCTTCCACGCCATCGCCGAGCGCCCGGATCTTCTTCGACGCATCGATCACGCCGTCCCAGTTGGTCGGGAACGCGGCCGGGTCAAGGCCGGCGCGCTTGAGGAGGTCGGCGTTATAGTAGGAGATCGGGTTCGACGTGGCGAACGCCATGCCGCACTGCACCTTGGCATGGAAGCCGAGGCCGAGGATCGCCTTGGAATAGCCAAGCTTGCTCACATCGCCTTCCTGGGCAAGCAGCGGGGCGAGGTCGACGGCCACGCCGCGCTCGGCGAACATGCGCAGACGGTTGAGGCCCTGGAACGACACCTCGGGCATCTGGCCGGTGGTGGCATTGCGCAACAAAAGCTGGGCGCCATCCTCATAGGTCGGCGTCGGATTGACATAGGTGACCTTCACCTCCGGATGCTTCGCCGAGAAGGCGGCAAGCACGGCCTCTTGGGCCTCCTTGAAGATCGCCGGCATGGAATAGTGCGCGGTGATTTCCACCGTATTGGCGCGCGCGACGGCCGGCATGAACACGCCGGCGGTGGCGCCGCCCATGAGCGCGAGGCTCTGGCGACGGGTAATCGATAGGGAACGGGACATGGACAGGTCCTCCTCGATAGCCGGTCTCAGCCCTTGAGACCGGTCATGGTGATGCCTTCGATGAAGCGGCGTTGGGCGAACAGGAAGGCGACGACGAGCGGCGCGGTGACGAGGAGCGCGGCGGCCAGCAGCGCGCCATAGTCCTCACCGGCCTCCACCGAGCGAAAGGCGAGGATGCCCATCGCCGGGGTGTAAAGATCGCCCTTCTGGACCACGACGAGCGGCCAGAAGAGATCATTCCAATGCGCGACCACGGAGAAGATCGCGAACGCGGTCGCCGCCGGCCACGCATTGGGCAGGATGACGCGCCAAACGATCGAGAACTCGCCCATGCCGTCGATGCGCGCCGCGGCGATCAAATCGTCCGGCAGCGCCCGAAAGAATTGGCGAAACAGAAAGATGGCGAACACCGAGCAGGTAAACGGCGCGATCAGCACGGTGTAGGTGTCGAGCAACCCGACCGCGTTGAAGCCCAGATAAAGCGGCAGCGCGGTCGTCTGATAGGGCACCAACAGCCCCAGCATGACGAAGCCGAACAGCACCTCGCGGCCCTTGAACTTCAGCTTGGCGAGCGCGTAGGCGGCGGGCACCGCAAACAGGATCTGAAACACGAGAATGCCGAAGCACACCACGATGCCATTGAAGACATAGGTGCCGATCGGGATCGTCGTGAGGACCTTGCCGTAGTTCTCGATGATGGCGAAACGCTGGGGGATCAGATCGAGTGAGCCGGAAAACACCTCGTCCTGCGGCTTCATCGAGACCGAGATCATCCAGATAAAGGGGGCCAGCACCACGAAGGCCGCGAGCGACAGAATGAGAAGGCGCGGCAGGTCGGCGAGGAGGGAGCGGTCACGCATCGGCTCACCCATAATGAATGCGCCGGTCGATGAGCCGGGTCTGGATGAGCATCAACACAAGCACGATCGCCAAGAACACGAGGGTGATCGCCGCGGAGTAGCCGAAGCGGAAATAGTGAAAGGCTTCCTGATAGATGGTGCGCAACAGCACCTCGGAGGCGTTGTTGGGACCGCCTTGTGTGAGCGTCTGCACGGTGTCGAACACCCGGATCGCCCGCGTCATGGTGATGATGACGACAAACAGGAGCGTGGGGCCGAGCATCGGCCAGGTGACCAGCCAAAACTTCGACCAGCCCGACTTCGCACCATCCACCTCCGCGGCGGCATAAAGATCGCGCGGTACGGCGGTCAGGCCGGCGAGGAAGAGGACGAGGTTAAACCCGACATTTTCCCACACACCGATGAAGCCGAGCGACACGATCACCCACTCGGACGCGCCGAGCCAATTGGGCGTGCCGAGCCCCAGATCGCGCAGCACCGCATTGACCGGGCCAATGGTGGGATGCAGCAGATATTGCCAAGCAGTCGCCATGGCGACGGTGAGCGAGACGACGGGTAAGAAAAACACCGCCCGGAAAAACGCCCGCCCGCGGGCCCCCGCCTCGATCAACACAGCGAGCACCAGCGCGATGCCGATCGAGAGCGGCACCACGAACAGGCAATAGACCGCCGTGTTGCCAATCGACGCCGCGAACGTGCGGTCCTTGAGCATGTCGGCGAAATTGTCGAAGCCGATGATGTCAAACGTGGCGGCGCCGAACTCATAGTTAGTGAAGGCAAGCGCCAGCACGGTGACAAGCGGCAACAGGATCATCAGCACATAGGCAAGGATCGCCGGCAGAGCGAGCAGCCACGCGACCTGCGCGTCACTTGCCGCAAGCGATCGCCCGCGCGGGACCGAGCCGGACAGCGCCACGTCAGCCATGCACGGTCTCCCGCGTGACGGGAGCCGCGTCGATCCGCTTGCGATCCTCGCCGAACAACAGGCCCTTGCCCGGGGCCGCCGCCAGCGTGATGACATCACCGATGCGCGCGCCGCGCCGCTCGGACGGCGCCAGCCGCGCCACGATCGTCTCGCCGCCATGGCTGAGCCGGGCGTGCACGAGCAAGCTCTCGCCCAGGAATTCCAAGTGCGTGATGGTCGCCGCCAACCCTGTCGTCGCGGGGATCAGATCCTCGGGCCGAAGCGCCAGGATGGCCGGCCCGCGCGCGGCGCTGGAGAGGCCCATGTCGACCGCGCCCACCCGCACAACGCCGTCGGAGCCGATTTCGGCCGCGACCCGATTGATGGCCGGCGAGCCGATGAAGGCCGCCACGCGCAGATCGCGCGGGTCGTCATAGATGGTCTCCGGCGTGCCGACCTGCAGGATCTCGCCGTCCATCATCACCGCGATGCGATCCGACATGGTCATCGCTTCGGACTGGTCGTGGGTGACATAGACGGTTGACGCCCCTACCCGCCGATGCAGGGCGACGATCTCGGCGCGGGTCGAGACCCGCAGCGCCGCATCGAGATTGGACAGCGGCTCATCCATCAAGAACGCACGCGGATCCCGCACGATCGCCCGGCCAAGGGCAACGCGCTGGCGCTGGCCGCCCGACAACTGAGCCGGCTTGCGATCAAGGAGATGACCGATCGCCAACACATCGGCCGTGCGCGCCACATCCGCCTGAATGCCGGCGAATGCCGCGCGGGTGGCGGGCGACACCAGCGAGGCAAACGGCAGCCGTTGCCAGGCGCTCAGCCGGCGCATTGCCAGCGGCACCGCGATATTCTGGCGGACGGTCAAATGGGGATAGAGCGCGTAGTTTTGAAACACCATCGCGACGTCGCGGTCGGCCGGCCGAAGGCCCGTCACCTCCCGCCCGCCAATCGACACCGTTCCGGCGCCGACGGTTTCCAGACCCGCGATGATGCGCATCAACGTCGTCTTGCCGCAGCCCGACGGCCCCACCAGCGAGACGAACTCGCCCTCCGCGACGCTCAACGAGACGCCATTGAGCACCCGCGTGGCGCCGAACGACTTGATGACGTTGGTGACTTCGATCCCCGCCATGAGTCCTGCCGCACCTAGTGTTGGTGGGCACGGGATGCGCTCTTCACATGACGGGGGAAAAACAGTCCCGCGACAGGGCCATGAATGCCCGGCAAACCAAGGGAGTTGTCCCCAACGCGGACGCGTGACGACCGCATCGCCTGTGGGCGATGCGTGGGATCACCGTTGAACGCCGATCAGGCCCGCTCTGCTTGAGATACGGGCCCCTGTGACAGCGTCACAGCCCCTTGCCGATCGCCTTGGCCTTGGCTTCGTCGATCCACCACGTGCCGGGGGCGCCCAGCGCGAAGCGGGGTTTGCCCGGCGGGCGCTGGAACACGTCCCAATAGGCGATCCAGTGCGAGGCCTTGTACCACTGCGGCACCCAGTAGCGGCCCGAGCGCACCACCCGATCGATCGCGCGACAAGCGACGACCAGTTCGGCGCGGGTCTTGGCCTTTTTCACCGCCTCGGCCAGTGCGTCGATTGCCGGGTCCTTGATGCCGGCCAGGTTATATGAGCCCTTCACGTCCGCCGAGCGCGACGTCCAGTTCTCCACCTCCGAGCCGCCCGGATTGAGACCAAGCGAATAGCGGCGCACCGTCATGTCGAAGTCGAAGTCGTTGAGGCGGCTTTCATACTGCGGCGCATCGACGATCCGGAACGTGGCCTCGATGCCAAGCCGCTTCAGGATCGCGATATAGCCGCCGGTGTGCCGTTCGAGCCCGCCATCGTCATCGAGGAACTCAATGGTGAACGGTTGCCCCTTAGTGTCGCGCATCACACCGTTTTGGAAGCTGAAGCCGGCTTCGGTCATCAGCCGCAACGCATCGCGCAACCGGGTGCGGTCCTGCCCGGTGCCATCGGCGGCCGGCGGCTCCCACGGGATGCCAAACACCTCTTCGGGCACCTTGCCGCGCCAGGGCTCCAACAGCGCGAGCTCTTCGGGCGAGGGCAGACCGGTCGCCTTGAGGTCTGAGTTCTCAAAGAAGGAGGT
>CALSBD010000201.1:0-6356 GCA_943373055.1 Rhizobium sp. Q54 | reverse complement strand
TGAGCCACACATTGGGCACGTCCCATGCCGGGCCGACGATCGGCGAGCCATCGGGCGTATAGGCGATCGCACCGTTATAGACTTTCTTGATACCCACCTCGCCGAAGGCGGGCACCCGCGTGATCGCGGTTTCGATATGGGGGGCGATCCGGTCGAGGTCTTCCTGGAACAGCTCATACTCGCTGTCGGGGTGCGGTCCGTCGACGTAGCAGCACGGCGCGCCGGGTTCATAGGGGCCCAGGATAAAGCCGCCGTTTTCCTCGCGCATGTACCAAGACGAATCGCTTTCGCGCAGCACGCCCATTTCCGGCAGGCCGGCCTTGTGCCGCTCCAGCACCGCCGGGTGCGGCTCGGTCACGATGTATTGGTGTTCGACCGGGATGACGGGGATATCAAGCCCCAGCATCGCGCCGGTCTTGCGAGCGAAGTTGCCCGATGCGCACACGATGTGCTCGCACGTCACGTCGCCCTTGTCGGTCTTGACCAGCCATTCGCCCGCCGCGGTGCGCTCAATGCCCATCACAGTGGTGAAGCGGGCGATCTCGGCCCCCAGCGCGCGGGCGCCCTTGGCGAGCGCTTGGGTCAAGTCGGCTGGCTGGATATAGCCGTCGTCGGGATGCTGGATGGCGCCCAACAGCCCGTCGGTCTCGCACAGCGGCCAGATGTCCTTGACCTGAGCCGGCGTCAGCACATTGACCTTCACGCCAATCGTGTCGGCCACGCCCTTATAGTACATGAACTCGTCCCACCGATCGCGGGTGCGGGCGAGGCGAATGTTCGAGACGTTCTTGAAGCCCACCGGCTGACCGGTCTCCGCTTCCAAGCGGCTGTAGAGGCCGACGGAGTACTTGTGCAGCTGGCCGACCGAGTAGCTCATGTTGAACAGCGGCAACAGGCCGGCGGCATGCCAGGTGGAGCCCGACGTCAGCTCTTTTCGTTCAATGAGCAGAACATCGGACCAGCCCTTTTTCGCCAGGTGATAGAGGGTGGAGACCCCAACCACGCCCCCGCCAATGACCACCACCCGCGCCGTCGTCCGCATCGTCATTCAACCCATGTTGGCTCGGCCCGTGCGGCCGGTTTCAGCGCGCGAGTGTCGTCCGCGGCCCGGCGCACCGCTACCGCCGCCGCGACCTCGCATGTCGCGTTCGGGGCAATCGGCGCGGCGCCGGTGTCGCGCGTGGACAAGCCCGATCGGGCGGACGAACGCGCGGCAGCACGCGGGCCGCGGGCTCATCCCTTGGAGGCAGCCTTACCGGCGGCTTTGCCCGCGGCCTTGCCAGGCGCCTTCGCGGTGGCTTTGCCGGGGGCCTTGGCCGTCGACTTGCCGGCGGTTTTGCCGGCCGCTTTCGCCTTGGGCGCGGCGGTCGCCTTGTCGGCAGTTTTGGGCTTCGCGGGGGCCTTGGCTGCCTTGGTCTTGGCCGCGGGCATCTTCAGCGCGCGCTCGGCCACCAAGGCGACCGCCATCTCCATGGTCACAGCCTTCGGGTCCGTGCCCTTAGGGATGGTGGCAAACACCTTCTCGTGCGCCACATAGGGACCGTAGCGCCCCTCCATCACCTTCACCGGCCCGCCAAGCGTGGGATGCTCGCCCAGCTCCACCAAGGCGGCGGGGCCGTTGCGGGCGCGCGGGCCGCGGGCGTTCTTCTCGGCGATCACTGTCACGGCGCGGTTGAGACCGATCTCGAACACATCGTCAATGCCCGGCAGGTTGGCGTACTTGCCATCGTGCTGCAGGTAGGGCCCGAACCGGCCCAAATTGGAGATGATCGGCTTGCCGGTCTCCGGGTGCACCCCGACGTCGCGCGGAAGCGACAACAGCTTGAGCGCCCGGCCCAGATCCATCGCGGCCGCTTCCCAGCCCTTAGGCAAGGACGATCGCTTGGGTTTGTCGCCGTCGCCAAGCTGCACATAGGGACCAAACCGGCCGACCCGCAGCGTCACGTCGAGACCCGTCTCCGGATCCTGGCCCAGCACCTTGGTGCCATCGGCATTGGCACCCTCGGTCGCTTCACCTTCTTCGCCCGACGCGGTCAGCTGGCGGGTGTAGCGGCAGTCGGGATAGTTCGAACAGCCGACAAACGAGCCGAACTTGCCAAGCTTGAGCGACAAACGACCATTGCCGCACGACGGGCAGGCGCGCGGATCGGTGCCATCGGCCCTCTCAGGGAAGATATGCGGCCCCAACAGCTGGTTGATGGCTTCAAGCACCTCGGCGACGCGCAGTTCCTTGATGCCGTCGACAGCGCCGGAGAAGTCTTGCCAGAACGCGCGCAAGACATCGAGCCAAGACAGCTCGCCCGCCGACACGCCATCAAGCTTCTCTTCCAGATCGGCGGTGAAGTCGTAGCCCACATAGCGCTCGAAGAAACTCTCCAAGAACGCAATGACGAGCCGGCCCTTGTCTTCGGGCACCAGGCGGCGCTTATCGAGGCGGACATATTCGCGGTCGCGCAGCACGGCCAGTGTGGCGGCATAGGTCGACGGCCGGCCGATGCCGAGCTCTTCCATCTTCTTGACGAGTGTCGCCTCGGTGTAGCGCGGCGGCGGCTCGGTGAAGTGCTGGGTGGCGATGATGGCCGAGCGCTTGGGCTGATCGCCAACCGCCATCTCCGGCAGCCGGCGGTTTTCCTCGTCTTCCTCGTCGTCGCGCCGCTCTTCATAAAGCTTGAGGAAGCCGTCGAACTTCACAACTGAGCCAATGGCCCGCAAGTCCGCGCGTCGCCCGGCATCAACCGCCGAGATGTCCGCCGTGGTGCGCTCTAGAAGCGCCGATTCCATCTGGCTCGCCACCGTGCGTTTCCAGATCAGCTCATAGAGCTTGGCCTGGTCGGCCTCCAGATACCGCTTGACGTCGACGGGCTTGCGGAACAGGTCGGTCGGGCGGATCGCCTCGTGGGCCTCTTGGGCGTTCTTTGCCTTGGTGGAGTAGGCGCGCGGCACCTCAGGCACATAGCGGTCACCAAAGATTTGCCCGATCACGCGCCGCGTGGCGCCAATGGCCTCGGGCGCCATTTGCACGCCGTCGGTTCGCATATAGGTGATGAGACCCACCGTCTCGCCGCCAATATCGGCACCCTCGTAAAGACGCTGGGCGAGCTGCATGGTGCGCGAGGCGGAGAAGCCCAGCTCATAGCTCGCCGCCTGTTGCAGCGTGGAGGTGGTGAACGGGGCATAGGGGTGCCGCTTGACAGGCTTCGCCTCCAAGCTCGTCACCGAGAATGCAGCCCGCTCCAGGAACGCCTTGAGCCCGGTCGCCTGTTCCTCGGTCTTGATATCGAGCTTGGCGAGCTTTTTACCGTCGGCGCTCACCAGCCGCGCGTCGAACGCCTCGCCTTTGAGCGTGGTGAGCTTGGCGATCAGCGACCAGTATTCCTGCCGCTTAAAGGTCTCGATCTCCAATTCGCGATCGCAGACCAGCCGCAGCGCGACCGACTGCACGCGGCCCGCCGAGCGCGCACCCGGCAGCTTGCGCCACAACACCGGAGACAGCGTGAACCCGACGAGATAGTCGAGCGCCCGGCGCGCCAGATAGGCGTCCACCAGCGGCGCGTCGATGGCGCGCGGCGACTTCATCGCGTCAAGCACGGCCTGCTTGGTGATGGCATTGAACACCACCCGCTCCACCCGCTGGCCCTTGAGCGCCTTCTTGGCCTTGAGCACTTCCAGGACGTGCCAGGAAATCGCTTCGCCTTCGCGATCCGGGTCGGTCGCCAGGATCAAGCGGTCGGCGCCTTTGACGGCGGCGGCGATTTCCGACAGACGCTTGGCGGCCTTGCCATCGACTTCCCAGGTCATGGCAAAGTCCGCGTTAGGGTCGACCGAGCCGTCCTTGGCAGGCAGGTCGCGCACGTGGCCATAGCTGGCCAACACCTGGTAGTCCGAACCCAGGTATTTGTTGATCGTCTTCGCCTTGGCGGGAGATTCCACGATCACGACGTTCATCAACACATCCTCGGGCCGCGGTGGCGCGAAACTTGGGTTCAGTCAGGGCAGCAAGATCAGGCCGATTGACCGGCGCGCCGGCTTTACGAATGGGACACCCCCGGCGTGTAGGTCAAGTGCGTCAACGCGACCCGTTCTGTCAATCACGCACCGCGTCCGAGCGCCAAACATCCCACTTTGCATGGCTAGTTCCCCAAAAAGGGGACCGATATACAACTCTGGTTGTGGAAATTGCACTCAAAGGCTCATAGACCATCTGCGCACCCTCATTACGCTAGCAAACAGATGATTTGGTTGTAGGAAATTCAACCGAAAAAGTGTATAAGAATTTTATACACTAAATGGTTGTGTTTCCAACCCGTGCAAAAGGGGCGTTCGATGGCGGCAGGAGTTCCTCGCGTGATGTCACCAGCCGAAGCAGCAAAATATATCGAGCAGACGTGCGCCGAGCTCAAGGAAATGGCGTCGTCCTCGAATTTGGAGTTCCTCGGTTATCTCATCGACATGGCCCGGTTGGAAGCGGCGAGTCAGGCCGCGCAAAACCATCAACCACGTCGACGCGAATGACCTAAACGGAATATACAATCATAAGTATTGTATACTATTGGAAAAATGACCTAATTTACTCAACTTATTCGGGATAGCTCTAAATATACCCGCGCTTTCCGGGCCACCTCAGACGAGGGGGCCCAGGAAGGCGTGGATGGCCGTGTGCGTCGGCTCATCCCACACCAACGGCGCATGGCCTTCGCCGTCCACACGATGAAGGGTGAGGTGGGGATGCACGAGGCGCATCCGGGCCAAGGTCGCCTCTGACAACAACGTCGACAGCCGGCCGCGCAAGACGAGCGTGGGCACGCCGGCAAGCGCGCCGAACGGCATTTGGAGATCGATCGCCGCCATGCCGGGCGCCACCGCGTCCAGCGTGCGCGCCAGCGCGGGATCATAGTCGAGGGCGGCTAACCCCCCGGCATCAATAAACAGTTGGTCGGCGAACCGGTGCCACCCCGCCTCGTCCAATCCGATGAATTGGCCCTGCGCCGTATGTCGCAAGGCGGCCACCGCAACCGGCCAGGGCATGGGTGGCGCCCCACCCACATAACCTTTGATTTGAAGAAGGCCTTCCGGGTCAATCAGGCTGCCAATGTCATTGAGGATCGCGCCGACGAGAAACCCCGGGCGCGTTGCCGCAAGCAACATGGTCAAGATGCCGCCTCGCGACGTGCCAAACACAACCGCTTGGTTGATCCCCAGTGCCATCGTCACCGCCGAGACATCGCTCAGCTCGATCATCACGTCATAGTGAGTAGGATCATCATCCCAATCGGACGCCCCGCGGCCGCGCGCGTCGATCGCGATCACTTTTCGAGGGGCGGTGGGATGGGTGGCGATCGCCGTGGCGATCCGCGCGAAATCCCGCGCATTGCGGGTGAGGCCGGGGAGGCAAATCACCGGCGCGCGCGCGGTTGGCGCGGCCGGCTCAAACACCCAGGCCGCCAGCGTCAACCCATCGGGGCTGGTCACCTCGGTCAAGGTCGCGCCAGCGATGCTCCGTCCGGCGCGCCCCACCCGCGGCTGTACCGCTGGCGCTGTCATCATGCCCTCACTCGGCCTTAGGCCGTGTCACTGATCCCGTCACGGCCGTCGTGCCGCCTCGGGCACCCACGCCGCGGCGCAGGTCTTTGGCGAGCTCAAGGCCGCGGTTCTCTTTCTTAAAGCGATAAATCTGCAGGTTTTCCAGCACGCGATGGACGTAGTTGCGCGTCTCGCCAAATGGGATGAGCTCCATCCAGTCGACAATATCCACCTTCGGATCCCGCGGATCACCAAAGCGCTGCACCCACTCACGGATGCGGCCTGGACCGGCATTGTAGCCCGCGATCGCCATCACATAGTGACCGTCATAATTGTCGATCAGCTTTTGCACATACGCCGTGCCCAGGCGCAGATTATAGTGTGGGTCATTGCGCCAGCGGGCCCGGTCAAACGGGATCCCGAGCGTCTTGGCCGCATCAACGCCGGTGGCGGGCATCACCTGGATGATGCCGACCGCGCCCGCGGTAGACACGACCGACTGGTTGAACTCGCTTTCCTGGCGCGCCAGCGCGAAGGCAAGCGCCGGCTCCATGCCCGAAAGGTCCGGATTGGCCGGCAAGCCGCGCAGCGGATAGGCGAGCAACTCCATGTCCATGTCGCGCTGGATGCCTTCCTTACCCACGCGCACCGCCCAGTGATGCCAGCCTTGGCTTTCGGCCAGACGGATCAACAGCGCCATTTGCCCCGCCGTCGGCAAGGTCTTGGCCATATGGCGATACATCACGCCGGCGAGATCCTCCCGGCCAATCGCCGCCAGCCGCCGGATCGCCGCGACCCGGTCGTCATTGGCGAACGCGCTCTCATCAGCGCCCGAG
>CALSBD010000200.1:0-6380 GCA_943373055.1 Rhizobium sp. Q54 | reverse complement strand
AGTCGCCTGGTCGGTGGTGTTCGCCACCCTGTCAGCGGTTCTGGGCTATGTGCTGGCCGGCTACGGGCCGCTGTGGTTTGGCGGACAAAACGCGCTAAGCGCCGCGGGGATGATTGCGGCCGTCTCCGGCGTGATCTTGGGCCTTGCGGTCGTGTTCGGCCCGCACCGCCGTCGCATTGGCATCGACCGGGAGCCGGCGGCGCGGTGAGGGGCTGAGGCACGGCGTGGGGGATTTGGTGGGCCCGGCAGGATTCGAACCTGCAACCAGACCGTTATGAGCGGCCGGCTCTAACCGTTGAGCTACAGGCCCACGTGCACGCGGTTCTAGCATGAACCTGCGGTGGGGCAAGAGGGCGCGCACGCTGCCCACAGGCGCATGGGGAGACGTCTGATCGCGCACAGCCTTGGCGATTGAGCGGCGCGGCTGACCAGCACGACGAACCGTGCGGCCCTTTTCAAGATCGCGAAAGAGACCTTACCTGTTTGTATCGACTTGCCGTGAAATCGATCGGATTTTCGAAAATTTCACCGGCTTTTCCTGGCCAATACAGTTCGTCAAAAATACGAGCTTTTGGCATAACGCTTTGGATACCGAATTCATTTCAGCTTTATTCAAACATCGCACGTACAGTCCTCGTGAGAAACAACAAGCCTGGGGTCACGGTACGTGAGGTCCAGGATGCGGAGTCACAAAGTCATGCGGTCAGTGTTCGCTCGCGGCACAAGCGTCCTAGCCAACCTTGCCCAACGGTTTCGCTCCAATGTGAGCGGCAACGTGGTGGTCACGTTTGCCCTTGTTGGGCTCCCGGTCGTGTTGATGATGGGCGCGGCGGTCGATTTTTCCCAGCGCTCGGAACTCGATGCCAATATCCAGGACGCGGCCGACGCGGCGGTGCTGGCGGCGGCGCGGTCTCACGACAAGACGTTCGCCCAGAAGAAAGACATCGCCGACAAGTGGTTCAATGCGGCAACAGCCGACAAGTCGGCGCGGCTGCAGAACATTTCGCGCCAGCTTGTGCAGCTCGAAGACGGCTTGCGCTATACCGTTAAGGCCGAAGTCGACACCAGCTTCATGGGTCTGGCCGGCGTCACCAAGTGGGAGATCGGCGCGGTTGCCGAGGTGGTGCTGGGCGGCAAGGAGGTCGAACTGTCGCTGGTGCTCGACAACACGGGCTCGATGTCGGCCGATATGGCCACGCTGCGCACCGCGGCGGCGGACCTCGTCAACATCGTGTTCTCGATGGACGGCGGCCAAGGCAAGGTGCGCGTCGGTCTGGTGCCGTACGTCGCGGCGGTCAATGTGGGCTCAAGCTTCCCGACCTCCATGGTCGATGTGGCGGGCGATAACCCCTCGCAGGCGACTTATCTTGAATGGAAGTGGGTTGCCAGGAAGAAGGGCTGCACGCCGTACTGGGGCGGTGGTGGCGGTGGCGGCGACCCGTGGAATCCGGGTGACCCTGGCAATGGCGCGTTCATTTGGGACAAGACCAAGACGTTCGCCATGAATATCTGGAATGAGACGCTTGGCATCCGGCCGGCGCAGGCGGGCAATGAAGATGGGGCGGCCCATGGCCTGCCGCCCGGCTACATGTACAACAACTGCTATGCGGTGCAGCCGGCGAAGATAAAGCACCTCGATCTGTTCAATCAGATCGGCATCAACTGGAAGGGGTGCGTCGAGGCACGGCCTTATCCCTATGACGTGAACGACGCGCCGCCCAATCCGAACAATCCCAAGACGATGTTCGTGCCCTACTTCTGGCCGGACGAGGCGGATAAGTTCGCCAACTGGGTGTCGAGCTACGCCAACAACTACATGGTCGATACGCCGTACTTGGACCCCAACGTTTGGGAAGATCAAGAGAACAACGAGTGGCATCGGACCTATAACATCACCAAGTACACCAAGACGGGTAAGACCATCACGGTGGATCAGCTGCCGCCGGATACCAAGGGCCCCAACAAGGCGTGCCCGGATCCGATCGTGCCGTTGACGACGGATAAGACGAATCTGCTCAACAGCATTGCCGGGCTCAAGCACTGGAATAACTCCGGTACCATCTCGTCGGAAGGCGTGGCTTGGGGCTGGCGCGTGTTGTCGCCCGGACCGCCCTTCACCGAAGGTAAGCCGTACGACACGCCGGATCTTAATAAGATTATGGTGATCATGTCGGACGGTCAGAACATGATTGGCTCGAACAACATCAATGGGCCGACGATTTCCAACTATTCCGCCTATGGCTATCTGCGTTGGGGCCAGTGGCCGGAGGAGAATTTCAATAAGGCGTCGAAGCACATCGACGATCGGATGTTGGAGGCTTGCCAGAACGCTAAAGCGGCCGGCGTGACGGTCTACACCATCTTGTTCCGTGAGAATGACGCCAAGACGGTGAACCTGTTCACAAAGTGCGCGACCAAGCCGCCCTTCTTCTATAAGGCGTCGACCCCGGGTGACCTGGTGAAGGCGTTCAACGACATCGGCTCGCAAATCGCGCAACTACGTCTGTCGAAGTAAGCTGGCGAAGCGACGTCTGAGTGATGCAAGGCGGTCCCATGGGGCCGCCTTGACGTTTTTGTCGCGCTGTTTCGGGGCTCTAAATTCGGCGTCTCCCTTTTCTCGCCCCATTCTGCCGTCAAGTGCGGCGAATGAACTGAACACTGGGCACGCGCTCAAAGGGGATTGTCCGCATGAAAGTCACTGTGGGTACGTGGGGCGTCGCGCTCCTTCTTGCGGTCATTGCCGGTGGCCCGGCGCACGCGTCAGTTGGCGCTCAAGAAGGCATCGCCTCGTTCTACGGCCACAATGACGGCTTCCACGGCGGCAAAACGGCCAGCGGCGAGCGCTATGACAAAAACTCCATGACCGCCGCGCATCGCACGGCCAAGTTTGGCACCCGCATGCGGGTGACCAATCTGTCGAATGGCAAGTCGGTGGTGGTGCGCATCAACAATCGCGGGCCGTATATTCGCGGCCGGGTGATCGACCTGTCTGTTGCCGCCGCCCGTCAGCTTGGTTTCTTCTCGCGTGGTATCACGCGGGTGCGTGTGGAGCCCGTGGCTGCGGGCACTGCCGTGAGCGAGAGTGCCACGCCAGCCGCCGCCAGCCCGGTGGCCGCCGCAACCCCAGTGATCGCTGCCGCGCCGGTGGTTTCCGCCGCACTGGCCGCGCCGAAGCCGGCGCGCAAGACGGTCGGCGTGGTGCGTGAAGGCCCGGTTGATCTGACCCGCTATATCGCACCGGCCCCTGCCGCGGCGGTTCCCGCCGTCGTCACGGCCCCGGCCGCCCCAACGCCGGTGCTTGCGGCTGGTGTGCCGATTCCCTTGCCCCGCCCGACGCGCTGAACCAACCCGCTTCCGGGCGCGTTCACGCGCTGCGCGGCGCCACGTAGATCATCGCCCAATAGCTCACCCAGCGGCCCGGTCGGCGATCAACCCGGGCGACGGCGGCATGGGTGACGCGCGGATTGAGCAGGTTCGCGCGATGGCCGCTGGAGGCTTCCCAGCCGTCCAAGGCAAGTTCAAACGACGCGTAACCGCCGCCGAGGTTCTCTGCCGCCGCATCCACCTCCAGCCCATGGCCGCGCAAGCGCGAAACAAGGCTGGAGCTTGAGTGCTCGCTCACACGCAGCCGACCAGCGCGGGCAATGATGAGGGCCATCTCCTCAGCTGCCGCCAGAACGCGGCCATCCGCCACCAGCGGACCGGCGCCGTTTTGCGCGCGAATCGCATTGGTGAGGGCCAGCGCGCGAACCTGATCGACCGGGATGACCTCCACGGAGGTGGCCGGCGGCTCGGCCGGCTCCATCAACGAGCCACACCCAGCCAAGGTGCTCAGGGCTCCCAGAATGATCATCCGACGGGTGAGCGCGGTCGCAGCATCTTGCGAACAGTGGGGGCCAGAGAGTGGCTGGTCGCTGAGCGGCCGCATGCGCCTCACCCTTCGAGCGGCGGGATTGGCCGCGGTCGACCCTCGTCATCAATGGCCACGAAGGTGAACGTCGCGTCGGTCACCTTTTCGCGCACATTGGTGCGGAAGCGGCGGGCCCAGGCCTCGATGTGGATCTTCATCGACGTGCGGCCGACCTTTTCCACTTGGGTATAGACGCACAGGACATCGCCGACCTTGACGGGGCGGATGAAGGTGAGCGCTTCCACCGCGATTGTTACCACGCGGCCTTGCGCGCGCTCCACGCCGGCGATGCCACCCGCTTGGTCCATTTGGGAAAGCACCCAGCCGCCGAAGATGTCGCCATTGGCATTCGTGTCGGCCGGCATGGCGATTTGGCGGACCGTCAAGTCACCGCGCGGTTCCTCAAGCGTTGATGTGGGGGCAGTCATGGGCATCTCCGTGGCGTGTGCCAGTGATACCTATCCAAGGCCTATGCGCAACGGGGCTCATCAGCGATCGGTGGGGTTTCCCGCAGACATATCCCTCACAGGCGGATGTAAAGCACCACATCGGTTGTCGCGTTGGGGGCCGGCAAGGCCATGCCGCGATTGCCCGAGGCCTCACGTTGGCGCACGTCATAGTCGCCCGCCGAGATCGAATAGAGCATGCGGACCTGCACGTTCGGGTCCACTTGGGCCCACGTATAGGGCATCGCGATCTGACAAATCCCAGTGTTGCCGACCCGGCGACCGCGCACGCGGCCGACCTCCTGGCTATAGGCGACGCCGGAATGCTGGAATTGGATGTAGCAGGTGATCGGAGACTTGGGGTCAATCGACGCCTGCAAGGCAATGCGGACCGTGACATTGAACTGTCCCGTGCGCGATTGACTGGCGCGCGCCGCGTCCGGCTCGACGGCCTTGGGGAGAAAGAGCCCGGTGCGCGGATCAAGCGCCCCCTCAATCGGGCTGAATGCTGGCTCGCGACCGGAGGTCGGCTCACTGAAGGCGGAGCCCGTGGGGGTCCAGAAAATAAGGGCAGCTACGGCAAGGGCGGCGCGGGAGAACATGGACAGGTCAGCTTTGCAAGTCAGAGACGCGGGCCCGACCATGGGTCCGCGTCACTCTGTCATGCAGCTGAAGTGGTGAAGAAAACGTCTCAGTCGACGAAGCGTTCGCAGCTCTACCCGCGGCTCAACGCTTCGGTCTCGCGCGCGGCGTCCAGGAGCTCCTGCGAGCGGCGATGGGCGAAGGCGTCCTCGATGCGGCCAAGCTCGGTGAGCACCGCCTGGCGGAAGGGGCCGAACTGGTCGTCGACCGCCGAGCGGGCCTCGTGGTCGGCATATCGCGCGATCAGCCGGCCGCTTTGGGCGAGAAGCTCCGGCAAGCTGGCTTGGGTCTCGCGGGCATTGTCGGGGTCGGTGGCGAAGCTTGCGATCATGGTGCCGGCCATGCGGGCGACCCGGCCGATCACCGCGCGCATGTCGGTGTCGATCAGCGCGTCGCCGGCCCGCTCGACCTTTTGAAGGGCGCGGGCGTTGGCGATCACGGCGCTGTCGATTTCGGCCACGGTGAGACCGGGGAATAGCGGCGCTAACCGACTTGCCAGGCTTTGGCGTGGGGGCGTGAGGAGAAAGGCACCCGCGCCGGCAAGTGCGCCCGCCGCGACGCCGACGAGGAAATGGGCGATGCCGCCCAGCCACCACGCCGGCGCTGGGCTAACGACTATCGCCACGCCCCCCGCGACGATCCCGGCCACCACGCCCCCCACCGCGACGCGCGCGCCGACTGGCCATCCAGCGGGTGGGGCTTGGATGAGATCCATGACACGGGCCATGCGGTCTGCGGGATCCATTGCATCCTCAAAGGTGGGCAAGCGGGCGGGGCGGGTGGATCACGGCGGGGTCGTGGGCGGCGTCTGAGCGGACGCCTTTGACTTGTCGCGCACCCAGCCGCTTTCGGCGCCTTCCGGGGGCACCGTATCGGACGGGTCGACGCCTTGCCAGTCAGCATCAAGGCGCCGGGAGGCGGGTGTGTCAGGCAATAGGATCTTCTCGAACCGATAGGTGGCGTAGAGCTTTTGCGCGTCGATGCCGAGCCGGCGCCGCAGCTCGTCGACGGGCAAGTCAAGGAACCGTTCGAACGGGAAGTGCTCAAGGTCGCGTGCCGCCGACCCGCGCGCCTTGGCGTACGCCAAGTCATAGGCCATGATTTCGCGCTCATTCCATCGATAGGGCTGTGGGTAGAGCCGGGTGGCGATGAACCGAAACAGCCGCATCTGCCAGTCCTTGATGCCACCCGCGGCCCCCATGGTGAAGCCGATCACGAAGGCTTCGTCTTGGTTGGAGAGCCCGCGGCCCAGCAACACGTGGATCGCATCATGGCGCGCGAGCGTGATGGCGCCGGGAAAGGCGATCCAGGACGACGGGTTCTCAAACAGGCGGATGATGAACGGGATGTCGGTCGGCGAGGCGGCGGGCAAGGTATCGAGC
>CALSBD010000199.1:0-6394 GCA_943373055.1 Rhizobium sp. Q54 | reverse complement strand
GGACAGCTGGCCGCGCACGTCCGACCGCGCGATTGATGCGATCTTTGATACGGCGTGGCTTCTCTACAGTGACGACCGTCGACATAAATTGGTAGGCACCGATCGATTGCCGACCGACACCCATCGTACTTGCATCCGGTGGCTTCTGTTTCTTCACGGTGATCTTGACTATGAATGGCCAGACCTGAGCCTGCCGGACCTTGATCCGGCGGTACGCGTCGAACGCCGCTGGTGGAAGCGGATCTTGGCGGTCCCGTCCCGGGACGCGCTGAGGCCCGAGGTGGCCAAGTCGTTCCTGGCCGCAGGGCATTATCCCGTTTGGCCGTTCATCCGCGTCACCGACGACCGCAACGCCCTGCATCACCCACGTTTTTTGTCAGGCGGCCGCCGGGCGCGTGGCACTATATGACCTGCAAGACCTCCTCAAACCGCCGCCATCAAATCCCGTCATCGCTTATCGACTCCCGCCGGCTGCGAAGCTCCTCGTCTATGAAGCCGTAGGGATCCATGCAAAAAGCCCTGTATAGGCGATAGTGACGGGTATTCTCCAAAACGACGTCCTGGATGCTATCGCGGGTCACCTCCAACAGGCGGGCTCCGGGAACGGCCATTAAAATGGGAGAGTGGGTAGAAACAATAATCTGCGACGCCGCCGTTTGCTGCGCCCAAGCCAATAAGGTTACGAGCTCGATCTGTCGGGCAGGCGATAGTGCGCTTTCCGGCTCATCCATGAGATAGAGCCCCTGCCGCGAGCACCGCTCGCTGAAGGTGCGCAAGAAGCCCTCGCCATGCGAATGGGACAGGAGGTCGGGGCCTTGCCCTGGCAAATCGTCCAAGTAGCGCGCCACCGTCCAGAAGGTTTCCGCCCTGAAGAACCAACCCGCGGTGACTTTGGGCAGCCACCCGGCTCTGAGGTACGGCGCGAGGGCAGCACCGGAGACATTGTTCTGCGGTGAGGGCTCAAAGGGCCGATAGCCCTTGGCGCCTCCGGCCTCATGATAGCCCGCCAATGCCGCCAGTGCTTCAATGAGGGTGGATTTCCCCACTCCGTTTTCCCCAACCAGGATTGTCACCGGGGTCGTGAACGCGATCTCCCACGCGGGATCCTTGAAGAACGGCAGGCCGAACGGATAGCCGGTCGGACGGGGCGCATCGGGTTGCGCCCAACAAACGCGCTTGAGATAGGGCGCGGGCAATCGGGTCTGATAGGATCGGCGGGCGGCCAAAACAAGCTCCTGATCTTTCATCGCACGGTTACAGGCGACGGCGCTACAAACCTCACTTTACGCAAGCTCTCGATCAAGGACAGGGGCGCCGCACGGTTGGGGTTGCCGCAGGGAATACACCGTCTTCAAGAAGCGGCAACACCGCTGCGCTGATCGCGTCGGCCCACTTATTTGAACTGAACGTCGCAAGCACCCGATGCCCATAAGCTCGTTGACGATGAGCTGGACAATAAAGCCCGAGGCACCCGTCACGACGATCATGGCCATCATCCCCATCTCGACCGCGCCGTGCTCATCCTGAAGCCAATCGCCCGGCGGCCATGAACTCAAGGCCACGACCTGCGTGGTCGCGAGCGCTTCGGCTTTGGTGCGCGTGGCCCCTGACAAGTCCAGCGGTTCGGCCTTAGGCTAGGGCTTAATGTCGGGGGTGTGGGATGGACGGGATCAATCGGCGGCAGGCACTCGGAGCGGGAGCAGGCGCAACCTTGGCACTTGGGCTTGGGTGCCGTCCGGTCTCCCCCGCCCAGGCGGCGATGCCGCTGCGATTGGGGCTGACACCCGTCTTTCTGGATCATGATGCGCTGGTGATCGAGCGGCTCAGCGCGACGCTGCGCGACATCACCGGCCTTGCCGTTCAGCTCGAACAGCGCCGCACCTATCAAGAAGTCACCGGGCTTCTCTTAGGGGGAGATATCGATGCCGCGTGGCTGTGTGGCTTCCCCTACTTGCAGCATCGTGGCGTGCTGGACCTTGTCGCGGTGCCGGTCTGGCGCGGCCGCCCGGTTTATCAGTCCTATGTGATCACCGATGTCGCCGATCCGGCCCGCAGCCTCTCCGATCTCTCGGGCGGCACCCATGCGTTCTCCGACCCCGATAGCAATTCGGGATATCTCGCCACGGTCGCCGAGCTACACGCGCTCCATGTCCGGCCCGAGAGCTTCTTTGCCCGGACACTGTTCACCTATGGCCACCGCAACGTGGTGCGCGCAGTCGCGTCAGGGTTGACCCGCTCGGGCAGCGTCGATGGGTATGTCTGGGAGACCCTTTCGGTGGTCGAGCCGGCGCTGACGGCCCGCACGCGGGTGGTGCTGAAGTCGGCCGAGGATGGCTTTCCCCCGTTCGTCGCACGCAAGGACAAGATCGCCACCGCACCTCTGATCGCCCTAAAGGCCGCTCTCTTGCGGCTTCATCAGACCGACATTGGCCGCGCGGTGCTCGCCTCGCTGCATCTGGACGCGATGATGGAGGCGCCCGCTCAGCTCTATGACGGCATTGCCGCACGCATGGCCCTCTTGGAGCGCGCTTCGCCATGACGTCGCTCGCCACGCCGCGCGGGTCCCGGTGGTCGCTCCCGCTCACCTTCAAACTGCCATTGATCGCCGCGGGCTTGATGATCCTGGTGGGCTTGGCGGCCTCGCATCAGGTGTTTTCGACCCTCACGCGCATGCAGGACGATCGGCTGCGCGAAATCGCGCGGTTGCATATGGGCGGGCTGGCCGTTGCCTTGGGGCCTTCGGTTTTGCGCCGTGACGTTTGGGAGGTCTTCGACACGCTGGATCGCGCCATGGGCGACCGCGCCCTGAGCACCCGAGCGATCGACAACCCGGCAGTGGAAACGGGCGCCCCGCGCCGATTTGCGTTGATGGTCGTCACCGACGCCGACGGCCGCGTGATCGCGTCCAGCGATCCGCGCCGCGTGCCCATCGACCACCATACGGTGATCGCCGGCGCGGGCGTTCAGCGGCTGGATGCGATCGCTGTGCGGCCCGGCGAGGAGCGGCTGACGGTCGCCATGCCGCTGACGCTGCAAGAGCGCGTCGTGGGCCATCTCGTCGTCGAGTTCGATGTGGCCGATATTCTGGACGAACGCGCCCGCGCCATCTCGATATTGGTGATCGGCAATGCCCTCGTCACCGGCGCGCTTGCATTGGCCGGCTATCTTGCGATGCGGCGGATGCTGCGCCCGATCACGGTGCTCGCCAATCACATCGCCGGACAAAACGGCTTGCCGCTCCCCATCCGCGGCGATCTGGTGCCGCGTTCGGACCCCGACCTGGCACGCCTGTTCGAGACCTACAACCAAATGAGCGCGGTCACCGAAGCCAAGGCCGAGGTGGAGCGACGCATGGCTGAACGCGAGCGTTTCGTAGGGCTTGGCCGGCTCGCCTCATCGCTCGCCCACGAAATCAACAACCCGCTCGGTGGTCTCCTCAACGCCACCGACACCTTGGTGACCTATGCGGATCGACCCGATGTGGTGCGCCAGTCGGCGAAGCTGATTGAGCGGGGCATTCGGCATTTGCGCGATGTGGCGCGGGCCATCCTCGACCAACATCGCTTCGATGCCGCGACCGCGCGGCTATCGCGCGACGATTTCGAGGACTTGCGGCTCCTGATCGAACCGGAATGCCGCCTGAAGGGGCAAACCCTGACGTGGTCATGCGCGGACTTGCCGGCCGACTTGGACCGCTGGCCGGCGGCGGCCATCCGCCAAATGGCGCTCAATTTGGTGCTCAATGCCGCCGCGGCCGCTGACACCGGTGGCCAGGTCTCGTTTCAGGCCCTGGTCGACGGCAACGCATTGGTCATCAAGGTGACCGATACGGGCCCGGGGCTTGGGCCCGCAGCCTGGGTGCGCTTGATGACGGACGATCCCTTGCAGCCGGGCGGCGGTGTGGGGCTGCGCATGGTGCGCGATCTGGTGGGCCGTGCGGGCGGCACCATCACCGTTGACCGCGAAGCCGGGCTGACCACCATTGCGCTGGCACTGCCCGCGCACGCTTCACGAGGCGAGCCATGATGTTTCAAGGTCGACGCATCGCGGTGGTCGAGGACGACGGCCTCATGGGCGCGTCGCTGGTCCAGCGCTTGGAGCTGGAAGGCGCACGCGTAACGTGGTTGCGGCATGTCGCCCGCGCGGTCGGCGAGTTGCGCACGCCGCGCTACCCCATCGATGCGGTGATTTGCGACATCCGGCTACCCGATGGCAGCGGCGAAGAGTTGTTCAAAGAGCTCACCGCCACCTCAACCCCGCCCCCGTTCCTGTTCATGACCGGCCAGGGCGGCATTGATCAAGCCGTACGGCTGTTGCGCCAAGGCGCCGCCGACTACGTGACGAAGCCGTTTGACATGGCGCAGCTGTTGGCGCGCTTGGCCCGTCTTCTTCCGGCGGCACGGGCGCACGAGACGGAGGATGCGTTCTTCGGTGTGTCCCCGCTTGCCCGCCGCCTGGACGAGATGGTGCGCCAAGCCGCGGCCCAGGACGCGCCGATTGTCCTGCGCGGTGCGGCGGGCACAGGCAAACAGGCAGCCGCCCGGCGGCTTCACGCGCTCTCCGATCGCGCCCACGCCCCGTTCGTCAGTGTCAACTTCGCTCGCGATGACGACCCCCTGGCCGCCTTAACCACCGCGATCGATGAGGTCGGCGCGGGCGACGTCTTCCTCAACGCGGTTGACCGCGCCAATCCCCACGCGCAAGACGCCCTCGTGCGCATTCTCGATCGGGCGTCGGACGCGCGCTTCATCGCCGCAGTGGCACCGACAATTGACGACCACGTTAAGAGCGGCACGTTTCGCACGGACCTCTACTTCGTCCTCGCGCAAACGGTCATTGATCTGCCGCCGCTGGCCGAACGCCCCGATGATGCCGCCTGGCTCGCCGAGGATACCTTCAAGGTGCTCAATGCCCGGCGGGCCAAACCCTTGCGCGGTTTGGTGGATACCACGTTGGTCGCCATCCGCGCGCACGCATGGCCCGGCAATGGCCGCGAGCTGCGCTCAAGGCTCGCCCGGGCGGTTGAACATGCCGAGGGCGAGTGGCTGCAGCCGATTGACGTCTTCCCCGAACGCCGGGTGGCCAGCCCGTTTCCGAGCCTTTCAACCGTGCGAGAGAGCGCCGAACGAGCCCACATCATCACGGCGCTGGCGCGCGCCGATGGCCAGATCCTGGAAGCGGCCAAGCTGTTGGGCATCTCGCGCACCACGCTGTGGGAGAAGATGCAAAAGTTTGGCCTGTAGGGGCGAGTGTCTTGCGCCCGCGTGTTCGGGTTTCCGAACGCGAGATCAAAAACATCAATATTTCAAATACTTAATATCTCGCTTGAGACCCAAAGGGCGTGTTGAAGGCCATCGGGGCGGGGCGCATCATTTCCAGGTGGTGACGAGAAGGCAAACTTCCCGGGCATGACGAAGGGCGCGGGGGCGCCCTCGCAACCCACCACATGGAGGACACCCATGGCTTGCGATAAACTCGTCGACGTCGGTCGACGGCAGTTCTTGCGTGGTGGCGCCGTTGCCACCGTGGGCGCGGCGGCAGCCGTCGCGCTTCCCGTGGATCGCGCTCAAGCGAATGCCGGCTTGGCGCGGGTCAGCTATCCGTCGAAGAAGCTGGCGAGCGTTTCGGCACTCAAGGTCAATGTGCCGGTCGAGATCCAGTATCCCGATGCGGCGAGCCCCGGCGTGCTCATGAAGCTGGGCACCAAAGTGGCCGGCGGCGTCGGCCCGGACGGCGATATTGTCGCCTTCTCCACCTTGTGCCCGCATAAGGGCTGGGCGCTGACCTATAATGCGGCCGACAAGACACTCAACTGCCCTGGTCACCATTCCCGCTTCGACTGCGAGGCGGGCGGCCAGCAGGTGTGGGGTCATGCCACCCAGAACCTTCCTCAGTTTGAACTGCGCGTCGACGCCAAGGGTGACATCTACGCCGATGGCGTCGATGAGCTCATCTATGGCCGCCTGTCAAACGTGCTGTGAGGGAGATCACCATGGCTTACAAGCGTCAAATCGACCGTCTGCCGATCATCCCCGCGGACGCCAAAGAACATAACGTCACTTGCCACTACTGCATCGTCGGCTGTGGCTACAAGGCCTATACGTGGCCGATCAATCGCCAGGGCGGCACCGCGCCCGGCGAAAACAAATTCAAGGTCAATCTGGCCGAACAGCAGGCGCTCGAAACCGACGCGTGGTACGCGCCGTCGATGTACAACGTGGTGCGTCAGAACGGCGCCGACGTGCATCTGGTCGTCAAGCCGGACAAGGACTGCGTGGTCAACTCCGGCCTCGGCTCGATCCGCGGCGCCCGCATGGCGGAAAACCGGCCCTCAAAGGTGACCGGCACCCAGCAACAGCGCCTCGCCGACCCACTCGTGTGGCGCAACGGCACC
>CALSBD010000198.1:0-6415 GCA_943373055.1 Rhizobium sp. Q54 | reverse complement strand
TGAGTGAGCTGTGGTGTCGCATCGATCACCCGCAGGAATTTTCGGACCTTCGGAGTCTGCGGCTCTGTGAAGATGAGGAACTGATCATCATCACCATATTGGTGACCACAGCACAGGGCGAATGCAAAGCCTTTGTTTTCAAGGGGAATGTAACACCCCCAATCTTCCATAACGATATCGTTCGCCACAAAACCCATACCTGTAAGTTTCTCACATAGATATTCGGCTAATCGTTTACCCCATAGTCCGGGGTTAATTTCTTCTTCTTCTCCATCGTATGGAGGAAATTTCGCTGAACGAAATTCGACAAACGTTTTCATCAGACAGATCCCAAATCAACGGCTGGTCGATTTCTGATAAACAGAAAGGCGGCTGGGCCTGCCCCAACCGGGAGGTGAAAGACTATTGTAATATCATTTGCCAAATCATGAACGTCGCTTTACGGGCCCCGCTGCGCATCGCCGCGGGAATTAAATGCGAGCTGAAACTCACGCGCTTTCGGTTCACCCGTCAGCAGATGACTCTCCGGCTGGCGCAGATGTCGCGGGCGTTGACCTCGCCGAGGATCGGGAGGTGGCTTCCACTTTACAAATAAACTCGAACATCGCAATGGTTGTAAAATTCAACCCCCTAATGTGTGCGCTGTCTTTTTGCAAAGAGTACAATTAACGCATGAGCCACTGCGTTTTCATCCATCGGTCGGATTCCATTTACGACGATAATCCGGCGCTCCATTACCAATTTCCGCGACAGTATCTTTCCCGAGCGAAGGGGAGTATTGGCGACTGGATTGTCTATTTGGAGCCGCTGAAAGTGACACGCTCGCGCGGTTACTTTGCCGTCGCGCAGGTGTCGCGGATCGTCCCCGACCCCAAGGCCGCGGACATGTATCTCGCGCTTATTGAACCGGGAACCTATCTCGAGTTTGCCCGCTACGTGCCCTTCAATCGGGGAAGCGGGCCCATTGAGAGTGGCTTGCTCAACCCACACGGTAAACTGTCAGGGCGTGCCCAGGCGGCTGTTCGACCGCTCTCAGCGCACGATTTCAAGCAGATACTTGATGTTGGTTTGGCGGAAACCGACAGCGTCTTGCCTCGCCTAAGTGTGGACGATCGCGGTCAAGGCTTTGCCGAGCCACAGGTGCCCTTTGTGTTCGAACAATCGCGCGATCGCGTTGCTCACTTGGGATCCCGTCTGCTGCGCGACCGCGTGTTTCGCAAGGTGGTCCTGCAGGCCTATGGTGAACGCTGCGCGATCACCGGCCTTAAGCTGATTAATGGCGGTGGGCGCGCGGAGGTAAACGCCGCGCATATTCGCCCCGTTGCTGCCGGCGGACCCGACAGTTTGACCAATGGGATCGCGCTCTCCGGCACGGCACATTGGATGTTTGACCGCGGATTAATCAGCCTGGGCGACGACCTTAAAATTCTCGTGTCCCGCCAAGTCAATGATGCCGACGGTGTGCGCAATTTCGTCAACGCGAGTGGATATGCGTTCGCGCCGGATCTCGCTCGGGACCGGCCGCATCCGCGGTTTCTTCAATGGCATCGCGAGACGTGTTTTAAGGCCTAGAGTGCTGATTAGACTGTGTCAGATCGGCGCTCTCGATCTTTGAGTTCGCATAATCGTTTCCAGGAACCGATGTCCACTTCCCGCGATTATACTTTAACGCCAGCAACTGGCAGACGTGGTTCTTGAATGACCCGGCCGCAAAAGTCGGTGGGGCTCAGGCCGAGGGTTTGCCGGAACATATAGCTGAAGGCGCTGGAAGACTCGTAACCCAGATCAAGCGCCACGGTGCTGACTTTTTCGCCTTCGGCAAGTCGTGACACCGCATGGAGAAGACGGGCGTGGCGCAGCCATTTGAGCGGTGTCATGCCCGTTTCGGCAATGAAGATGCGCTCGATCGTCTTGCGGCTGGCGGCCGCGCCGGCAAGCCAGTGGGTCAGGGAGGGAACCGCGCCGGGGTTATCAAGCGCGTGTTCGGCGAGCGCGCGCACGCGTCGATCTTGTGGCAGGGCGACCGACAGCGGCACGTCGCGCGCCGCCTGCACCTCCAGCCGCAGCAAGTCATATAGGGCAGTCTGATGCGCGGGCGGTCGGCTTGCCAGGTCGCCGGGCAAGGTTGCCACCATCAGCGCCCCCATTAGCGGCGTCATCGCCATGATGCGACACGCTGATCCGAGCGTATGGGCCTCCGCCCGGTTGATATCGACATAAAGCATCTCATTATTGGCCCCGCAGCGCATCCAGTGGCGTGTATCGGGCGGGATCCACAACACCATCGCGGGGCTCAACAACAAGACACGCGTGGGCGTGCCAATGGTGATGGCGCCCGCGCGCGCCGAAATGAGCTGCCCAAACTCATGGGTGTGCCAGTCGGACGTCTCGCCAGACGTCGCGCGCACCACCTCGCCGAGATAGCGCGGCCGCAGGTCCGCGTCGGCTTGAGGGATAGGGACGTCGTGTGGCCCGTCCATCGGTGACGATCTCTCGATGAGGGTTGGCTTTGTGTCGACAGACAGACACGCCTGACCACCCTAAGGTGCCTTATGACCAAGGGCAAGGCACGCGCGCCCGCCCCTTCGTGAGGCGTCTGTCATGAACGAACGCTCGTTTCTCACCTGGCTCACCGTCGGCCACCTCGCCAATGACTGGCCGATCGCCGCCTTGTGGCTGATCGCGCCGGCGGCGGGGCTGTCCATGGGGCTCACGCCGGCCGAGGTCGGTCTGTTGTTCACCGTCTTCAATATTGGCGGCGCGCTGGCGTATCTCCCGTTTGGCATTCTGGCCGATCACGTGTCCAATCGCGGCCGGCTTCTGACGCTGACCTTTTGGTGGGTGGCCGTGGGCTATGTCGCCGCGGCGCTCGCACCGGATTTTTGGAGCTTGGCGCTCCTTTTGGCGTTCGCGGGCATGGGCAATGCCGCCTGGCACCCGATCGCCGCCGGGGTGCTCATGAAGGAGGCGAAGGACCGGCGCGCCCATGCGCTTGGCGTCCACGCCATGGGCGGGTCGGCGGCGGAGATCCTGGCGCCGGTGTGCGCGGGCGTTTTGCTTTCCATCGTGGACTGGCGGCTCGCTCTGATCCTGTCGGCCGTGCCCACCGTGCTGTTGGGGATTGCCTTCTTTGTGCGGGTGTCCCGGGCGGTGGAGCGGGTGCCAGCGCGGCCGTTGCGTCGTGCTGATTGGGTCGGCCTTGTGGCGTCGTGGCGGCAAGGCAGCGGCCTGCGCCTCATCACCATGATTTCGCTCTATAATATGGCGCTCATGGCGCTGTTGAGCATGATCCCGCTCTACCTCGCTGATGCGCGCGGCGTCTCCGTCGCCTCGCTAGGGCTTGCCTTCTCCGCTCTCCTGGTGGCGGGCGCGATCACGCAGCCTTGGGTGGGGTCAGTGTCCGATCGCCTGGGCCGCCGCCCGGTGATTGTCGTGGGCAATCTGGTGGCCGCCACAGCCGCGCTGGCCTTAGTCGCCGAGCCGCCGTTTTGGCTCATGTTCGCGGCCATGGCGATCGCGGTCGCCGCGCTTGATGCGATCCGCTCCACCATGCTTGCCGCCGCCGTCGATCGCACCGATCACCGCGAGGGCACGACGCTGGGCCTGGCGTTTTTGTTGATGGATGGCGTCGGCGCGCTCGGCGCCGTGCTCGCCGGCCTCGCCGCGGGCGCTTCGTGGGGCCACATGTTCGCCCTCGCCGCCGCCTTGTCGATGGGCACGGTCCTCCTTGCCCTCACGCTGCCGTTTGTCCCGGCACCCCACGATAAGACCGCGTCGGAGGCTGCTTGAGTGAGTGATCAGCCTCCGCAATGCGCCTCGCCGGTCGAGGTTCTCTTGGACCTTTGATCGTCCTGTTGGGGAGCCGTGCCGATCGTCCCATCACGGATGATGCCGACCGGTGCGACACGCCGATAGAGAGCCAATCCGGCAAGACTTACCAACGCTGTCGCACCCATCAGGGCCCATGCAGCCCTCGGATCGGCGGCCTGCGCCATCAGCGGCCCTGCCGCCCCGCCAAGCGCACCACCCAGACCCCAGCTCATGTTGAACAACGCAAAATATGTCGACACCGCCCGTCCGCCGGCGTGCCGGCCCACCAGGATCTCTGCGCCCGCAAGGACAGCGATTTCTGCGGCCGAAAAGATCGCGACCAGCAGGAGCAGGGGCACAAGGCCTGGCACCTGACCCACAAGCCCGATGGCCAACCCGCCGGTTGCAATGGCCATGGCCAAAAGCCCGATGGTTCCAAAAGCGCGCATCACGGCGGGCACCGCGAACAGCACCAGGAAGCCAATGCCGCCATTCACCACCAGAACCGATCCCGCCCATCCCGGCGAGCCGCCCCGAGCGGTCGCTTCGAGGGGGAAGGCCGCGAACAGTTGGGCGAACAAGGCCCACCAGGGAACAAGGACTACAGGGTGGCGACCTCTTTGCGCGCCTATCGGGTGTGTTGCGGCCGGGTGGCGAGACCGATGGACACCAGCACGAGCGCCATTCCAGCGAGTTGAAGGGGGGTAAGCGTCTCACCCAGCACCAGGAACGCCAGCGGGGCGGCCACGACGGGTTGGATGAGCAGGACCATCGAGCTCGAGGTCACCGGCAAGGATCGCAGTGCCACCGTGACAAGCCCCTGTCCGGCCACTTGTCCAACCAGCACCAGCAGGATGAGAAGAACCACCGTGCGCCCATCGGGCGGCAGCAGGGATTCGTGCGCCAACATCGCCGGCGCCAGAAGGATCGCACTGCCCGTTGTGACAGCGGCAATGACATGGGCCGACGAGGCGCCTTGCTGTTTGAGCCGACGAACGGTTACCAAATAGGCGCCGTAGAGAACGCCGGCGAGCAGGGCGATTGCATCGCCTAAGAGGTTACCGCCGGTGCCAAAGGCCGAGACGCCAACGATGAGCGCCGTGCCGATCAAGCCTAACGGCAGCGCGGTCCAGAACGCGCGGGTCGGTCGATCCGCCAGGCCAAGCAAGCCAAACACGCCCACGAAGAACGGCGCGCAGTTTGTGAAGAGCGTCGCTACCGAGGCGTTGGTGAGCCGGATCGCCACGTGCATGGCCAACAGATCGGCCGCGAACAGCACCGCTGCGAGAATGTAAAGCCGTCCCGAGGGGCCGCCCTGAGGCGGGCTGGAGGGCCGTGGCTTTGACCCGTGATCCATCAGCCAAATAAAGCCGAGGAGCAGCGGCGCCGATAGGGCAACGCGATAGAAGGCGGAAACCTCGGCCGGCAACGGCATCGCCTTCACGAGGACCGGGGATAGGCCGAGGCAAACTCCACCCACCACAAGCAATGCCAAGGCCCGGCGCGTCGCGCGCGCGGTCTCGTCGAGGGCGGGCTGCGAAAACCGCTCCCCTTGAGGTGTCACGGGTTCACGCACAGATGACATGGCGCGCCCTCCTGGTTTCAAAGCGACTGAGAAAGCGGTTGCGGTCGACGATCGCCCGGGTGTGGTGCCTATCGATGGTCGTAGCTTAATCGACAAGGGCACTTCTGATCGGCTAGGGACAACCATGCCCAAACACGGGTGAGAGGTGAAACGAGTTCGCGTTATCCTCACCAGAAGCGTTGCTCATGCCGGAGGACAGCACATGGGTCTCGTCAATGTGGACGTGGATTTGTTGCGGACACTTGTGGTTGTCGCTGAGCTCAAGACATTCACCGCTGCGGGTGAAAGGTTGCATCGGACGCAGTCGGCCATCAGTCTTCAGATCAAGCGGCTTGAGCAATTGGTCGGCGAGCGCTTGGTGGACCGCGGCAGTGGTAAGGATGTTCGCTTGACCAAGGCGGGCGAGTTGATCCGCTCCTACGCCCTTGAGATCCTGCGTCTGAACGATGCACTGGTGCGTGAAGTTAAAGGCAACAACGCCCCAGAAGTTCTTCGGATTGGGATGCCGGATGACTATGCCGAAGTGCTTCTCCCAAAGGTCATTCGGGAGCTGGATCGGCGCAACCAGAATTTGGAACTTCAAATCATCACGGATCTATCGACCCGGTTGGGACAGCGAGTCGAACAAGGTGAGCTGGATTTGGCGTTTCTTACCCGTCATGACGGTATTGATGGGTTCAAGCTTTTGGACGAGCACTTGAGCTGGGTCAGTGTCGAAGGTGCCAGCATCCTCGAGAGCACGCCCCTTCCATTGGCCTTATTCCCCGAGGGATGCGGCATGCGGCGAAACGCGATTGCCGCCTTGGAAGCCGCGGGCAAGGCATGGCAGATCGCCTACTGCTCGCAAAGTTTCTCGACGCTCAAAACGGCCATTCTGGAACGACGTGCGATTGGTGTCCTGCCAACCCGTGCCATTCCATCCAGCATGATTGCGGTTGGCGACGAAGGGGCGCTTCCGGCCCTGCGCAGTTCAGAGCTTCTGGTCTCGGTTGATCCGCGTGCAAAACCGGCCGTGTTGCG
>CALSBD010000197.1:0-6416 GCA_943373055.1 Rhizobium sp. Q54 | reverse complement strand
CTTCTGACGACACCGCCAGTGCGAGGATTTCCTGCTCGGTCAATTCACCGAACGATTTCTTGCCAAACCCGAAAATCGCCAAGGGACCGCTCCGCCAAGAGGGCAATGTTTTTTGGAACAATTCTAAAATAGGGGCTTCGATCCTGAAGGGCAAGCCGATAGGTCCGGGAAAGCGATGAAGCTGACGCGACACTTTCAACCGTGCCGCGCCGTGAAGACAGTGCGGCCGCGCCGCGTTGTCCTCACCGCCCGCCCGGCTCGAACGCGTTTGGCACATGGCGTGGCCAGCGCCACGGGATCACGGCTATGAGGTCAAACCGTTGGTCAAAGCTCGCATAAACCGGGTGCCGCCCGATAAAGGCGGACGCCGCGCGGCCAATACGTTGCCGTGCCCGCGGCGTGATCGCCTCAATCGCCGCGTCCAAGCTGTCGCGCGCTTTCACCTCCACGAACGCCACGACCCGCCCGCGCCGGGCAATGAGGTCGATCTCACCGCTTGATACGCGAAACCGGCGCTCCAGGATCGTGTAGCCTTTCAGCCGCAACGCCATGGCCGCGACAGTCTCCGCCGACAGCCCCCAGCGATAGGCCGCGCGGCGGTTGGCGCGCGGGTCACCCCTCATCGCCGGTGTCCGCCCGTGAGGGCTCCTTGAGGGCGAGTGCTCGTTCGTAAAGCGCCTTGCGATCGGCCCCGGTGAGCCGCGCCACCTCGGCGGCCGCCCGCGCGGTCGATTGGGTTTCCAGCGCGGCGCGCAACAGCCGGTCGACATCATGGGCATCGGTCGTGGTCGCCGCGGGCGGGCCGACCACCACCACGATCTCGCCCTTGGGCTCATGCGCCGAAAAGCGCGTGGCGAGGTCGGCAAGCGTGCCGCGTGCGGTCTCCTCAAACTTCTTGGTCAGCTCGCGCGACACCGACGCGGGCCGATCCGGACCGAGGATTTCGGCGAGCAAGCCGAGGAACTCACCGACCCGGCGCGGTGATTCGTAGAACACCAAAGTCGCGTCGATCGGCTTGAGGCTTTCCACCAGCCGTCGCCGATCGCCAGTCCGCGTCGGCGCGAAGCCGACAAAGACGAACCGATCGGTCGGCAGTCCGGCGACCACCAGGCCCGCCAACAGCGCGGAGGCGCCCGGCACCGGGATGACCTTGTGGCCGGCGGCCACCGCGTCGACCACCAGTTTGTAGCCTGGATCAGAGATCAGTGGCGTGCCGGCGTCCGACACCAGGGCGATCGCTTTCCCCTCGGCGAGCTTCGCCAACAGCTTGGGCCGTTCGCGCGCGGCGTTGTGCTCATGATAGGCCGAAAGGGGCGCTTTGAGGCCATATCGGTCCAAAAGCACCCGCGTCACCCGGGTGTCCTCGCACACGATGACATCGACCCCGGCCAAGGTCTCCAACGCGCGCAGCGTGATGTCGCTGAGATTGCCGATGGGGGTCGATACCAAATGAAGCCCCGGATCGGCCGGCCCCACATCGACGCGGTGGGCCGCGATGTGATAGGCACGCGGCGCGGGCGAGGGGACGCCGGGCGCGGGGGATGGGTCGTCAGTCGGCCGCGAACGCGCCATGATCGGCGTTAACCTTGCATGAAGGAATGGTAAATGCCGTTTTGACAGGCAATGCTGATTTCGTCAAAACTGGTAAACGGGTATTTGCCGCAGGGCGCAAAGAGCCACGCGGTGGCGCGAAAGGGAGGGTCGTCCGTGTCTTGGGTAGCTGGTCGCGCACCGCATCGGCGGATGATTCTCGGGTTCTTGGCGGCGGCGAGCCTGACTTTGGGCGGCTGCGCACAAAACATGTCCGGCTTCTTGGGCGATCCCAATCCCGCGCCGCCGACGGCCCCTGCGCCTTCCGCGCCCACCTCGGGCGATGTGATCGGCACCGGCTCGACGCGCGTGGCGCTCATTTTGCCGCGCACGGCCGGTGGTGTATCGGGCCAGATCGCGCAGGAACTCAAGAACGCGGCCGAGCTCGGCTTCCGCGATTTTCCCGGCGCTGACATTCAGATCATCGTCAAGGACGACCAGGGCACCACCGAAGGCGGCCAGGCGGCGGCTCAACAGGCGGTGGGCGAGGGCGCGCGCCTGATCATCGGCCCGCTGTTTGGTCTGTCCGTGCGCGGCGCGGCGACCCCGGCACGGGCGGCGGGGATTCCGATTGTCTCGTTCTCCACCGACCCCAGCGTGGCCGCCCGCGGCGTTTATCTGTTCGGCTATATGCCGACCCAGGACGCTGAGCGCATCGTCGCGTTCGCCGGCAGCCAGGGTAAGCGCAACTTTGCGGCCGTGCTCCCCAATGACGCCTATGGTGCGGTCGTCGAAGGCGCGTTCCGCCAAGCGGTCGCCAATGCCGGTGGCCGGGTGATCGCGGTCGAGAAGCATTCGGGCACCGATGCCGCCGAGCGCGCGGCCGCCATTGGCCGCCTCGCCGGTCAGATCGACGCCGTGTTCGTGCCCGATGGTCCCGCCCGCGCGGCCGCCATCGTGCAGGCCTTGCGCGCGTCTGGCGCCGAGGCCGGCCGGGTGACCATCCTGGGCTCCGGCCAATGGGATGACGCGGCGACCTATACCTTGCCCCCGCTGGTCGGCGCGTGGTTCCCCGGGCCTGACCAAGGCGGCATCTCCGCGTTCCGCCAGCGCTTCCGCGCGTCGTATGGCCGGGATCCCAGCCGCATCGCGGTGTTGGGGTATGAGGCGGTGGTGCTTGCCGCCGGGCTCGTCCGCCAGGGCGCCAACCCGTTCCGCGATGAGATGATGCTGCGCCGCGACGGCTTCCTCGGCGTCACCGGCATCTTCCGCTTTAGCCCCGATGGCTCGAATCAGCGCGGCCTCGCCGTCTATGAGGTCAACTCTGGCAATGCCCGGGTGCTGTCCCCGGCCCCGCGCGCCTTCGCCGCCGGCAGCTGATCGCCTTCACGCTGGCATTTGAACCGTCAACGGCCCGGAGCGCCCGCTTCGGGCCGTTGTTGTGAGGGGGCTTCATCGCGGTCGCCAAGGCCTTCGTGTTTTGACGGAGGGCGCCTCGCGTCTCGGGCAACCGCATTGCAGTGCAATACTTTAAGGGCAGGCAGAGCCGCATGGGTCCGCCAAAGCAATGCATTTGGCGCGAAAATCCGCCCTGCGACATTTGTGCATTGCGATTTCATGTTGCGCTGCAACAAAGATATTGCTACACCACAGTCATTGAACACCACGGCCACACCGGCCGCCCGGTGGAGGCCGCTCCCAGCGGCTGGATGACACAGGCCGCACCAGGCGGCCGCTTGATGGAGTGACCGCCATGACCGAGACCAAGACCGCTCCCGCCCCGAAGAAGGCCGCCAAGGCTGCCGCTGCTGCCCCGGCTTCGTTCTTCGAGCTCCCGAAGGTGGAGTTCCCGGCGTTTGAGATGCCGAAGTTCGAAATCCCGAAGTTCGATGGCGTTGAGTTCCCGGCCGCCGTGCGTGAGATGGCTGAGAAGTCGCTTGAGCAGGCCAAGGTCACCTACGAGAAGGTGAAGGCCGCTGCCGAAGAGACCACCGACATGATCGAGGACACTTACGAGACCGCCCGCGCTGGCGTGGTTGAGTACAACCTCAAGGCCCTCGAGGCCGCCAAGTCGAACACCGACGCCCTCTACGCCTTCACCAAGGACATGATGGCCGTCAAGACGTTCGCCGAGATCGTCGAGCTGCAGACCTCGTTCGCCCGCAAGTCGTTCGACACCGCGACCGCCCAGGCGAAGGATCTCCAGGAGATCGCCACCAAGCTCGCCAACGACACCGCCAAGCCGATGAAGGACGCGGTTGCCAAGGTCATGAAGGACGTCAAGGCCGCCTGATCCGCGCCCTGACCTCTGACAGCATCCCCGCGATGCGGCAAAGCCCGGCCAAGTGCCGGGCTTTGTTTGTTTTGGGGTCTGATGGATCTCATCTCGCCATGACAAGGGCGAAGGCGAAGAGTGCGACGAACATCATCGGCGCCAGACGGGCCGACAGGCTGATCAAATCGGCGGGCGTATAGGTCGGCCGCTCGAGCCCGGCATAAAGGGCAACCGGTTTGGCGCTGACCGGCAAGGTCTGGCAAAAGCCCGTGCCCGCCACAATGACGAGGATCAGCACGGTCGGGTCAGCACCCAGGGCCGCCAACGGAATGGCGAGCGACGGGATCAGCACCATGGCGCGCGCGGTCCGCGATGTGATGACGAGGTGCGAAGCGAGCGCCGCAGCGCCGAGGGCCGCGAACACGAGGGGCAAGGCCGCACCGTCCTTCAGGCTAAGCCCGCTCAACACATGGCCCGCGAGCCACTCGTCGGCGTCGCTGGCAATCAGGGACTGGCCCAACAGCACGGTCAGCGCCATGAAGATCAACAGATCCCACTCCACACCCTTGAGTGCCGCCTTCAGCTTGACCGGTCCCAGGCCCGGCCACGTGGCCCCGACCGCGCCCAGGAGCGCGACGAACGCCAGCCCCAGCCCGTGCCACGGCTGTGTGATCCAGCCCATGACCACCACCGCCAGGATCAGCGCCAAGGTGCGTTGGCCCCCGGTGAGCCCCGTGGTCGACGGCGGGGTGAGCGTGAGCGGTGCGGCGCGCTCGGTCGCTGACAAGGTCGACCACAGCACGATCTGCGTCGCCGCATGGGTGGTTACCACCGCGAAGGGCCCCATCATCAACAGCCAGTCGCCATAGCCAAGCTGAGGCCCGCCCAGCCGGCTGATTGCGTCAACCGCGACCAAATGCGCGCCCGCGCCAATCAGTGACCCGGACGCCGACAACAGGATGGCGGTGGGAAACAAAAGCGCCAACGCCCGCTGCAGCCGCGGCGCGCCCAGGGCGTCGACCAAGACGAGGAACACCGGCAGCATCAGCGCCGCGCGCCCGGACGTTGACGGGATCACGAACGCGGTCAGTGTGATCGCGACCGTCAGCCCGTGGAATAGCAGCCCGACCGAGCGTGCCTTGGCGACCAGCGGCACCACCAAGGTCTCAGCCAACCCGCTTGCCTTCACTGCCGCCGCGATGACGAAGGCCGCGACGAGGAGCCAAATCAGCTCCGAGCCGAGCGTGGCGTAGAGCATGGTGGGCGTCGCCGGCCCCGACACAACGAGTGCAAGGCCCGCCAGAAGCGCTACGGTCGAATCGCCAAGCTTCGACATCGTCCACCCGGCAATGGCCAGGGCGAGCACGATGAGAACCAGCCGGCCGTCTTCCGAAAGGCCCGGCGTAAACCGCCAGATCACCGGCGGCACCAAAAGCATCCCGCCGATCAGCCCCAGCCGAGCCGGTGTGAGGCTGTCAGCGAGTGATGTGGTCAGCCGCGCGCCAGCCGTGCGGGCCAGTGGCAGGGCATCAAGAGACGCAATCATGGCGCTCTCCTTTTGATAGGGCGATCCGTCGCGCATCAGCGTCCGATCGACCGTCCCGAATGGTTGGTGTTGATGTACGGCCGGAACGCCAGGCGCATGCCGCGCGGTTTTTGCGCCCGTCGCTCCGCCCGCGCGGATCGGCGTGCGGTGCGCCGCTCCCGCTCAGCCACCCGCACCGTCTTGGGCGGTGCGGCGGTGGGCGCGGTGAGGGTGGGCGCGGGGACCGGCGCAGGCAGGGCCGCCAACACCGGCGAGAGTGGCGGGGCCACTTCGGTCGTAGCCGCGTTCGGCGCGGCGGCGGCCAGTGAAGGCGCGGGGGAGGGGGCAGTCGGCGCGGGCACGATCCAGGCCGCGCCGGCCCCGGTCACCAAGGCGGCCAGCACCAAGAGCCGCCCCAGTCCAGTGGAGAGCCGAGCCATCGCCATCACGCCGCCCGCCGTGCGTCAGCGGTGAGCCGGGTGCCGACCCAGATCATGCGCATGGCATCTTCCGTCGCGCGGACGAGAAGCTTGCGCGCCTCGCCAATCGCTTCATCCAGCGTGCAGGGCTTCTTGAGGATAGACGCAAAGGCGTCGATGCCGTGATCGAAGTTCGCCGTCACGCCCTTGCCGATGGTGCCCGCCAGCGCGACCACCGGCACGCCCACCGCGCGGGCCCGCCGGCCGACCTCCGCCGGGATCTTGCCCAGCGGCGTCTGGCCATCGAGGCTTCCCTCGGCGGTCAAGACAAGATCAGCCGCGCCGAGCATCCCGTCGAAGGCAAGATAGTCCATCACGATGTCAAAGCGCGGATGCAGCGTGGTGCCCAACAGCTCTAAGCCCGCGCCGAGCCCGCCCGAGGCGCCGCATCCGGCCGTGGTGGCGACATCAAGATCGAAGTCGCGTGCGATCACACGGGCATAGGTCTCAAGCCCTTGTTCGAGCCACGCGACCTGATCGGGTGTGGCGCCCTTTTGCGGCGCGAACACGCGGGCAACACCGCGCGGACCGGTCAGCACATTGTGCCAGTTGACCGCCGCGTCGAGCTGGACGGACTGAAGGCGCCGATCAAGCCCGCTCAGGTCGA
>CALSBD010000196.1:0-6422 GCA_943373055.1 Rhizobium sp. Q54 | reverse complement strand
ACAATATCGGGTTCCTTGCCCTTGATGCGATCGCCCGTCGCAATCGCTTTTCGCCTTGGCGGGCGAAGTTTCAAGGCGAGGTGTGCGAAGGCGAGATCGGCGGCCAGCGGGTGCTTGCCTTGAAGCCGATGACCTACATGAATGAGAGCGGCCGCTCGGTTGGCGAGGCCGCGCGCTTCTACAAAATCCCGCCCAAAGACATCTTCGTCTTTTACGACGAGCTTGATTTGCCGCCAGCCAAGCTCCGCGTGAAGCTCGGCGGCGGCGCGGCGGGCCATAACGGCATCCGCTCGATGATCGCCCATCTGGACGGCGACTTTCACCGTGTGCGGCTGGGCATCGGCCACCCCGGTGACAAGACCCGCGTGACCGGCTGGGTCTTGGGCGATTTCGCCAAGGCTGATCAGGAGTGGCTTGATCTCCTGTTCGCCGCCATTGGCGACCAGTTGCCCAAGCTCCTGGCCGGCAACCCGGAAGGCTTCCAAAGTGCTGTCGCCTTAGTGATGAGCCCGCCCAAAGCCCGTGAGCCCGCCGCGCCGCGCCCCTTGAAGCCTGCGGCAGCCGCAAACACGCCAGCCTCCCCCGCTTCGACGCCAGAGCCTGCCGCGCCGCCCGCCCCTCAGCCCACAAACGCCATGGCCGACACCTTGCGCCGCCTGATGACGGCAAACCCGATGAAGCCGGGGAAGAAGGGGCCGAAGTGAGGAGAGTTTGACAACAGGTAGTTCATAAATTACCGTTTTGGTTGAGGAGTGCACGCATGACTACTCATCCACCCGAGCACTACGGCGGATGCAACGAGCATCGTAAGGTCGATGAAGACGATCTGGTGGCGATGTATAAAGCGGACAAGCCATTGGCTATAGACGCGTTTGCCGCTAACCGCGTAGCTCAACGTTTGTTGATCCTCTTCGCTGAACCTGGCCTCCCTGGTATCAGCGACGATCGTCCTAAACGCGAGAGTCTTCATGGGTTTGACAATCGCGCCGACTGACTTAGTCGGTCTCGACTCTAACATCATCATTTACGCACTCGATGATCGCACTCCTGAAAAACAACAAATTGCCAAGAATTGCATTATAAGATCACTTCGTTCCGCGCGCCTTGTTTTGTCACCCCAAGCTATTACCGAAGCCTACCAAGTCTTCACTCGAAAAATACGACACCCCCTCCCCACACTTGCGCTATCTTATCTTTCGACATTACTTGAAGTCGTCACTGCACCAATTGATGTGCGAACCATTCGAACAGCATGGCAGATCGAGGCTATCGCGCGGATACAATGGTGGGATGCCATGATGATCGCCCATGCCGTGAACAATGGGTGCAAATATCTCTTGACCGAAGACCTCCAAGACGGCTTTCAGTGCGGCGACCTGATGCTGTGTAATCCGTTTCGCCCCGACCGGATCGCCCTCATCGACCAATTGTGAGCGGAACCTCCCATGGGCTTCAAGTGCGGCATTGTTGGCTTGCCGAATGTCGGCAAGTCGACCCTCTTCAATGCGTTGACCAAAACCGCCGCGGCGCAAGCCGCGAACTATCCCTTCTGCACCATCGAGCCGAACACCGGCGCGGTCGGCGTGCCCGACAAGCGGCTCGACACCATCGCGAAGATCGGCAAGTCGGCCAACATCGTGCCGACCCAGATCACCTTCGTTGATATTGCCGGCTTGGTGCGCGGAGCCTCGAAGGGCGAAGGGCTCGGCAACCAGTTTCTCGCCAACATCCGCGAGGTGGACGCCATCGTCCATGTGCTGCGCTGTTTTGAAGGGGGCGACGTCACTCACGTGGAAGGCCGTGTCGATCCGGTCTCCGATGCCGAGACGGTTGAGACAGAGCTGATGCTGGCCGACCTCGACAGCCTGGAGCGGCGCGTCGTGCCCCTGCGCAAAAAGGCCGCGGCGGGCGACAAGGATGCCAAGCACCTCGTTGGCCTGATGGATGGCGCGCTTGAGCTGTTGCGCGAAGGGAAGCCCGCGCGGCTCTTAAAGGTCGACAAAGAAGACGAAGACACGTGGCGCGGCCTCACGCTTCTGACCTCAAAGCCCGTGCTCTATGTCTGCAACGTCGAAGAGGCCAACGCCGCCACCGGCAACAAGCATTCCACGGCCGTTGAAGCCATGGCCAAGGCGCAAGGCGCGCGCGCGGTTGTCATCTCCGCCGCCATTGAGGCCGAGATCGCGCAGCTGTCGCCTGATGAGCAGGCCGACTTTCTTGAGACCTTGGGTCTGACCGAGCCCGGCCTCGATCGCGTCATCCGCGCCGGCTATGATCTCCTGGGGCTCATCACCTATTTCACCGTCGGTCCCAAGGAGGCGCGCGCCTGGACGATCACGCGCGGCACCAAGGCGCCCGGCGCAGCCGGCGTGATCCACTCCGACTTCGAGCGTGGCTTCATTCGCGCGCAAACCATTGCCTATGAAGACTTCGTCGGCCTGGGCGGTGAAGTTGCGGCCAAGGAAGCCGGTAAGGCGCGCGACGAAGGCAAGGAATATGTCGTCCAAGACGGCGACATCCTGCTGTTCAAGTTCAACGCCTAAGCACTCGCAGCGAAAGTCCTCACGACGCCGGGTCGCGCCCCGGTCTCGCCCTTTTCGCCCGCGCCGGCCGCGTGGTATTGTCACCCCATGACCCGTGACGACGCCATCGCTGCCCTCAAGGCGCTCGAACCCGAAGCCCGGGCCTTGGGCGTGACGGGGCTCTATTTGTTCGGCTCCACCGCCCGCGGCGAGGCGGGACCGTCGAGTGATGTCGACGTGTTTGTGGAAGCCGATTTTGACCATGGCTTTTCTGCCCTTGAACTCATGGGTGTCAGCCATTTGATCACTGATCGGACCGGTCTCAAGGTGGATATTGGCACCCGCTCGGGTCTCCACCCCCGCTTTCGCCGCACCATCGAAGCGGAAGCCGTTCGAGTGTTTTAAGTCATGACGCGGTCGGCTGATGCTCGGATTGCCGACATGCTGGACGCTCTTGAGCAAATCGATGACCTTGTCGCCCGGCATATCAACCCTGATGCCCTTATGACTGATCGAATTGCCCTGCGCGCCCTTGAGCGTTTGATCGAAATTCTGTCGGAAGCTTCAAGACATCTGCCCCAGGATTTAAAGGACAGGCATCCCAGTATTGAATGGCGAAGAGTTGCCGATATTGGCAATTGGCTTCGACATGCCTATCAGTCAGTCGACCCACGCCTCTTGATCAACATCGTGGCTCATCATCTCCCTCACCTTCGATCCATCCTGCTTGCCGAACAGGCACGGCTCGATCAAACTCCGACCCGTGACCCGTGACGACGCCATCGCAGCTCTCAAGGCGCTCGAGCCCGAAGCCCGGGCCTTGGGCGTGACAGGACTCTATTTATTCGGCTCCACCGCCCGCGGCGAGGCGGGGCCGTCGAGCGATGTCGATCTTTTTATTGACTACGACCCAAATCGGATGCGTGGCTTGGCCGTATTTGACGCCAAACACCTCTTTGAAGACAGAACAGGATTCAAAATCGATTTCGGAACCCGCGGAGGCCTTCATCCAGCCCTGCGTGACGAGATCGAAAGATCAGCCATCCGAGTTTTTTGATGGGCAGAGCACCGAAACCTGCGTGGCTCCAGCTTGCTGACTTGCACACAGCTCTCATCTTTATTCAAGAGACCGTCTCTACCACATCTAAAGAGGAGGCTCAAAAGACGCCAATCCTACGGCTATCGCTTGAAAGAGCGCTTGAAATCGTTTCAGAAGCTTCCCGTTTTCTCCTTGATGATTTGAAATCACAGCACCCCTCCATTCCATGGCGCCAGGTAGCAGATCTCGGAAACGTCATTCGACACGGTTATGATTACCTCGACTGGGATATCATGTGGGATATCCTAACGGTAGATGCCCCCAATCTGTTGCGGGAGATCAATGTGTCCATGGCTAGGTTTGGGAGCCCGAAGGAACGAAACGATGACCCGTGACGACGCCATCGCTGCCCTCAAGGCGCTCGAGCCCGAAGCCCGGGCCTTGGGCGTGACGGGGCTCTATTTGTTCGGCTCCACCGCCCGCGGCGAGGCGGGGCCGTCGAGTGATGTCGACGTGTTCTTCGACTACGACACGACGCGCGTGCGGGGCTTTGGTGTGTTCGACATCGCCGAGTTTATTGCGACCCGGCTACCGGACCGAGCGGATGCAATGCCGCGCCAAAACCTGCACCCTCGGATCATAGACGATGTGATCCGACAGGCCATTCGTGTGTTCTGATGGCACCGGTCGGTCTCACAGAAGGTCGCCGGATCACCGACATGTTGGAGGCGATGGGTCGTATTCGGCAGTGGGCGGATGGTAAAGAAACAGCCGAAATCCGATCAGATGCTCTCCTGTCTTCGGCAATCCGCTACGAATTCTTGGTCATTAGCGAGGCCTCGCGCCATTTGCAAGCATCCACCAAGGACCGCAATGCGCACATCCCTTGGAGGAAAGTCGCCAATCTCGGCAATATCTTGCGACACGCTTATCAGGTTGTCGACATTGAAACCCTGTTGCAAATTGCACATGACGAGTTCCCCGCGCTGATCGCCGTACTGGAAACCGAGCAAGCCCGTTTACATTCGCCCCCACCGGAAAGCCCTGCCCCGTGACCTCTGCCCTTCGTTCCTTCGAGGACTTCCATGTCGGCGATATCCTGCCGCTTGCGCCGTTCGCCGTAACGGCCGAGGCCGTGCAGGCGTTTGCCGCGGCGTTTGATCCGCAGCCCATGCATTTGGATGCCGAGGCGGCCAAGAACACGCTGTTGGGCGGTCTGTCCGCCTCGGGCTGGCACACGTGTGCGATGTTCATGCGCATGATGTGCGACGGTTTCTTGCTGTCGTCCACGTCGCTGGGCGCGCCAGCGGTCGACACACTCAAATGGGTCCGGCCGGTGCGGCCAGGGGATACTTTGTCGGGCCGCTCAATCGTTCTTGAAACACGGGCCTCGCAATCGCGCCCCCAAATGGGCGTGGTGCGGTTTCGCCATGAGATCGAGAACCAAGCGGGCGAGATGGTGATGTGGATGGAAAACCCCATCATGTTCGCCCGCCGGTCGGAAGGGGGCGTCTAATGGAGATGTTCGGGCCCTTCCCCATTGGCGCGACGCTTGAGCTGGGCAGCTATCACTTCACCCGGGAGGAGATGATCGCCTTCTCCACCGCGTTCGATCCGCAGCCGTTTCATCTGTCCGAAGCGGCGGCGGCTCAAACCCACTTTGGCCGCCTGCCCGCGTGCGGATGGCATACGGCGGCGGCCTGGATGCGCTGCATGGTCGACACCATGGCGCGGCTGACCGCGCAATACGCTCACACGGACACGCCGCTGCCCCCGCTCGGGCCCTCGCCCGGCTTTGATGCCATGGCTTGGAGGAAGCCGGTGTTTGTCGACGATGTGATCACCTATCGCTCCACCTTGAGCGGGTTTCGCCCGACCTCACGGCCGGGCTGGGCGCTCCTATCGATGGAGAATGTGGGGGTCAACGCGGCCGGCGAGACGGTGTTTTCCTTCACCGGCCGCGTCTTGGTTAAGACGGGCTGAGTGGCACGATTGCCTCCTATCAGCGACGCCGTGCCACCACGACGGCCAAGGCGACGAACCAGATGAGCGCCAGCGGCACCATGATCGACTGCGCGGCGGCCAGGGCCGGCACCAAAATGCGGCCGGCCGTGACAATGAACCCGACGCCAATCGCCGCGCCGATGAGACCGACCCAGCGGTGGCCGATCTGGGCCAAAAGCAGACCGATCCCGGCGAGCCACAGCCCCGATACGAGCTGCACGCCTAGCAACTCGCCAACCGCGCCGGCATAGCCGTTGAGCGCCACATAGGCGACCTCGGCCATGGCGCGCGTCGACGCGTCGCCCCCCGCATGCACCGCCGCCAGGGCCGGCATGGCAACGAGCCAGCGCACGATCCCAAGCATCTTCAACACACCCGCCACGACACCAAGGCCGAGCATCGTGTCGCTGAGCCAACCGCCTGCCCCGTGCCGGGCGAGATAGTCCCGCAGGGCGAACGCGAACGGCACAAGTGCGAGCGAGACCAACAGGTACGCGCCATAACCAATCGCAACTGCCGTTGGCGCGGCGGTGATCAGGGCGAATACCTCGGCCGGCGGCAGGCGCAAGCTGCCGGGCCATCCGATCGCCTGACCAAGCACGATGATCGGCACCAAAAACAAACCGGTTTGCGTGAGTGCCAACAAAACGAGTGGGCGTGTGGAGGCGCGCGTCATCGACGGCGCGCGAGAGGTCGCGTGCATGAAGAGGCTCCAAATCTGAAGGGGAAGAGGGAGACAGCGCTGGCTCAGGCAGGGCCTGAGCTCAAGGGAGCGGCGGGGTCGTGGCTAATCTCTTGGTGTGGGCGCTCAGTCGAGTGTGGCGGCGATCGCCGTGTCGAGGGGCGTGTGAGGCTCC
>CALSBD010000195.1:0-6437 GCA_943373055.1 Rhizobium sp. Q54 | reverse complement strand
GCGGCTCCTGAATGCGGCTCTGGTGGGGTCGGCGGATTTTTACTGTGTCGGGGCCGCCGGCTTTGCCGGAATGTCGGGCGAGGACTGCTTACAATTGGTCAGCCAGACGTCGTAGACGGCGTGTTCGACCGCGTGCAAGCCCGGGCTGGCGGCAAACATCCAGCCGGTGAAGATGCGCCGGATCGAATTGTTGAGCGTGATCTCGTCAACCTCGACAAAGGCGGTGGTTTTCGGCGTCTCGGTTTCCGGCCGCGTGTAGCAGACCTTTGGCGTCACTTGCAGGGCGCCGAATTGAACGGTCTCATCGATCGCCACGTCAAACGAGATGATGCGTCCCGTGATCTTATCGAGACCTGCGAAGGTCGCGATCGGATTGGCGATCGGCTCGGCATGAGCCGGCGCGATTGGCATCGTCAGCCCAGTCATGAGCGCCAGCGTCAGGATCGAGGGACGAAAACGAAGAGATGTCGGCATCGGCACTCGAAGGGGCTGAGATCAGACGGCAGGCCCGGAATCGGGTTCGCGGCAAAAGCACCACATGAGAAGCGGGTAGCACGCGATCAGGGCAGCGAAAAGGCAAAGGCCTCACGCAGCGGGCGCTTATTGACGTGAAACGACGCGCTTGCGCCTAAAGGGCGGTGCGCGCGGCGTCAGTGACCGGTGGCCATCCACTCGTCCCACCGCGCCAGGGTCATCACGGCCGGCGGTTGGCCCCCGTCAGCCACCCAGCTATCGACCGCATAGAGCGTGTTGGTCGAGCGTTCGCGCAGCACGGCGGTGACATGGGGCACGGTGAGCCCGCCGCGCGCCACCGGGCGGGCGACCGAATGGTGCTTGAGGAGACCCTCGCGGGCGAGGAACTTTAAGAAGGTCGTGGTGTTGGCCGCTTCATCGACGCAGTCGGTTTGGCCGACTTTGAGATTGTCGACCGGATCAGTGCCATTGCGGTCAATCACGCCGCCCATCAGCGGGATGGCTTGATGCTCGAACCAAGCGACTGCTTTTTCAACCGCCGCCCGTTCGGCGTCAGCCGAGGCAGACGCCCCCGCCATGATCGCGTTGAGGGCTGCGCGGGCGCCACCGGCCATCGGCACCGACACCCGGCGCGTACAACCGAAGCCGTGGCAGTAGGGCAAGTTGGTGTTATAGGCCATGCTGGAGCCGATGCTTTGATACCAATCACGCACGCCATTGGCGTCCCGATCGATTTCGCTGCTGCTCGCCGGCTTGTTGACCGATCCGGTGATGTCGGCGGAGTTCGTCGACCCCGTGGTCTGACATCCGCCCAGTGACACCGCCATCCCAATCGTCACTGCCATCCAAAGCGCCCGATTCGCCATGACCTACCCCCTGTTCGGATGGCAGCATGGACGCAAAACATGGTTAACCGCTCGTTAATTCGATGTCTGCGCAACTGCGCGAGCAAGGGTAAACGGCCATTTGCGCGCGGTTTGAGGTTGACCGGACACGGGCGCGGCGCATATCCCGAAGGTATGACACACTCTCTCTCGTTCTCCTCAGATGGTTCCCCCGCCCCCGTTCATGTGATTGGTGGTGGTCTGGCTGGTTCTGAAGCCGCTTGGCAGCTTGCCGAGGCCGGCGTGCCGGTGGTGCTGCACGAAATGCGCCCCGAGCGGAAGACCGACGCGCACCAAACCGACGGGCTGGCCGAGTTGGTGTGCTCCAATTCGTTCCGCTCCGACGATCACGAGACCAACGCGGTCGGTCTTCTGCACGCGGAGATGCGCCGCTGCGGATCGCTGATCATGCGGGCCGCCGATGCCCATCAGGTGCCGGCCGGTGGCGCGCTGGCGGTTGATCGCGACGGGTTTTCCGCCGCGGTGACGGCGGCGCTGACTAGCCATCCGCTGATCACGCTGGCACGTGGCGAAGTCGACGGATTGCCGCCCGACGCCTGGGACAGCGTGATCGTGGCGACCGGCCCCCTCACCTCACCTGCCTTGGCGACGGCGATCCAAGGGCTGACGGGGGAAGAGGGGCTCGCCTTCTTCGACGCCATCGCGCCGATCGTGCACCTTGAGACCATCAACATGGACATCGCCTGGCGCCAGTCGCGCTACGACAAGGCGGGACCGGGTGGCACGGGCGCGGACTACATCAACTGCCCGATGACCAAGGAGCAGTATGAAGCGTTCGTCGATGCGCTGTTAGCCGGCGAAAAAACCTCGTTCAAGGAATGGGAAGCCAACACGCCTTACTTTGACGGCTGTCTACCCATCGAAGTGATGGCCGAGCGCGGGCGCGAAACTCTGCGCCACGGGCCGATGAAGCCGGTTGGCCTCACCAATGCGCACCAGCCGGACGTGAAGGCCTATGCGATCGTGCAGCTGCGCCAAGACAATGCGCACGGCACGTTGTGGAACATGGTCGGCTTTCAAACCAAGCTGAAGTACGCTGAGCAGACCCGTGTGTTCCGGCTCATTCCGGGGCTGGAGGATGCGCAATTTGCTCGGCTCGGCGGGCTCCATCGCAACACCTATCTCAACTCACCGCGCCTGCTTGATCGCACGCTGCGCCTGAAGGCGCAGCCGCGGCTGCGCTTTGCCGGCCAAATGACCGGCTGTGAGGGCTATGTGGAATCAGCCGCTGTCGGGCTGATGGCCGGGCGCTTCGCGGCCGCCGAGCGGTTTGGCCGCGTGCCGCTGCCGCCGCCGTCGACCACGGCGCTGGGTGCGCTGCTGGATCACATCACCGGGGGCCACATCGTGGAAGACGCTGAGCCGAGTGCCGGCAAGCCGCGCTCGTTCCAGCCGATGAACGTCAACTTCGGCCTGTTTCCGCCGCTCGCCCAAGCGCCAACCAAGCGCGAGGATGGCAAGCGTCTGCGCGGCACGGAAAAGTCGATCGAAAAGAAGAAGGCTATGAGCCGCCGGGCGCTCAATGATCTGGCGGTGTGGCTCGATGCCGATCCACTGAGAGCGGCTGCGGAGTGACGGCGGCGCGGGGCGACGCGCCGACGCCTTGATCCGTCAGGCGCCGACGCGAGTTGCCTTGCGCGCCGCGCCCCAAAGAATCCACTGGCGGCGCCACTGCGCAATATCGACATACGTCTTGAACGGGTCGTAGTCGGCCCGCTCCATGCGCTGCAAATAGGGCTCGACCAACGAGACCGCCAAGAATGCGGGGGCGACCTCGCGGCGGATGGTGTGCACGAGCGACCGGGTCTTGGTGAGATGATGACGGGCCAGCGCGCGCAGCTCACCAAGCGCGGCCTTGAGCGCCGGGGTCGCACGGCCCGAATAGATGTCGCCATTGACGACACCGTGGCGGTCCAAGATATCGGCCGGGATGTAGATTTGCGCCCGGGCGGCATGGAACGGAAACGCGCGCAACAGCCCGGTGATCGCATAGGCGACGCCCGCGTGGCCAGCTACCTCCGCGGTGCCGGGATCGCGCCCACCGGCGAGGATCAAGCTCGACAGCTGGATGAGCGCCGACGAGGTCTCGCCGCAATAGCCCTCCAGGTCTAAAACCGTCGGCATGGGGTCGTCATAAAGATCAAACGCCCGCGCCTCGATCAGATTGAACAGGGCGTCGACCGGCAACGAATACGCTTCAATGGCATCTAGCACGCCGGCGGCGACCGGATGGCTGCGCACATCGCCATGGCCAATGCCGGCCAACACGTCGCGCCACCATTGAAAGCGCATTTCACCCGGCATGGGGTCGGTCACCCGGTCGCGCACGCGGGCGATCTCGGCGGAAAATGCCAATAGCGCAAACAGAGCCGGCCGCTTGTCCTCGGGCGCAAACAGGGTCGCCAGGAAGCGATCCTTATCGGTTTGGCGCACCAGATCGGCGCAAGGGTCAAGGTCAATGCCAGTCATGCGACGAGACATAGCGCGAATTGACATCCCACCAAGGGGGTTGAAGACCCAAAGGGCTTAAAAATGCGCGCATCGATGCTTGGTCATTCGATCGGCACCCTTCGCCTGTGCTGACGTATCAAGTTTTCCAAGATCCGCAACCATGTTGAGCGCGGAGAAATGAGGCCATGACGTGCTCTAAGCACAAAAAATCCCCCGGTGTTGCCACCGAGGGATTGTAACGTCATCTTTCGCGACAACGCGGATCAGTTGGTGCCGGCCGCGGCCGCCACTTCGGCGGCGAAGTCGGTCTCTTCCTTCTCGATGCCCTCGCCGATCGCCATGCGCACGAAACCCGTGAGCTTGATGGGCGCACCGGCGTCCTTTTCGGCTGCCTTGACGGCGGCTTCGACGGTCAGGTCCGGGTTGATCACGAACGCCTGCTTCACGAGGGTCTGCTCCTCGTAGAACTTGCGGATGCGGCCCTCGACCATCTTTTCGATCACCGCTTCCGGCTTGCCCGACTGGCGCGCCTGGTCGGCGAAGATCGCCTTCTCGCGCTCCACGACGGCCGGGTCGACATCGTCGGGGCCCAGCGCGATCGGGTTGGTGGCGGCCACGTGCATGGCGATCTGCTTGCCGAGTGCGGCGACGACATCAACCTTGCCGGTCGATTCGAGGCCGACCAGCACGCCGATCTTGCCCAGGCCATCGGCAACCGCGTTGTGCATGTAAGCACCCACGGCGCCTGCCGAGACGGTAATGGCGGAGGTGCGGCGCAGCGTGAGGTTCTCGCCGATGGTGGCGACGGCTTCCGTCACCGCGTCAACCACCTTGCCACCGGTTGAGCCGGGGAACGGCATGGCGGCAAGCTTCTCCACGTCGCCGCCCGCGCCCAGTGCGATGTCGGCGACCTTGGCGACGAGCGCCTGGAACTTGTCATTGCGCGCCACGAAGTCGGTCTCGGAGTTGACCTCCACGAGGGTCGCGGTCGTGCCCGACGAGGCCATGCCGATGAGGCCTTCAGCCGCCGTGCGGCCCGCCTTCTTGGCGGCCTTGGCGAGGCCCTTCTTGCGCAGCCAGTCGATCGCGGCTTCCACGTCGCCGTTGTTCTCGGTCAGCGCGGCCTTACAGTCCATCATGCCCGCGCCGGTCTTGTCGCGCAGGTCCTTCACCATGGAAGCGGAAATGGCAGTCATGTTCGCCTCTTCGTCGCGTCGGCTCACGGGGTCGGCCCGCCTGGCCGCGTGAGGCCAGATGCGACGCGTGTGTCACAGGAGAATGACGAAGCGAAACGCTTCGCCCTGAAAACAGATGACGCCGGAAAACCCGGCGCCATCCGTCAGTCTTATCGGCGGATGGGCCGATCAATCAGCCAGAGCGGGCTCGGCGGGCACCTCTTCCGAGGCGCCGATGTCGATGCCCATGTCGCCCGAAGCGCGGCCAATGCCGTCGATGGCAGCGCGCGCGATCAGATCGCAATAGAGCTGCAGCGCGCGGCCGGCGTCGTCATTGCCCGGGATCGGATAGGTGATGCCATCGGGATCGCAGTTGGAATCGAGGATGGCGACCACCGGGATGCCCAGGCGGCGCGCCTCGAGGATGGCGTTCGCCTCGCGGTTGGTGTCGATCACGAACAGGAGGTCCGGCAGACCGCCCATGTCCTTGATGCCACCGAGCTCGCGCTCCAGCTTCTCGCGCTCACGATCGAGGTTGAGGCGCTCTTTTTTGGTGAGCGCATTGGCCGTGCCGGTCGTCAGCATCTCGTCGATCTTGCGCAGGCGCGCGATCGACTGCGAAATGGTCTTGTGGTTGGTCAGCATGCCGCCAAGCCAACGGGCATTGACGAAGTACTGGGCGGAGCGCTTGGCGGCGTCCGCGATCGGCTCCTGCGCCTGGCGCTTGGTGCCAACGAACAGCACGCGGCCGCCACGAGCCACCGTGTCCGACACCACCTTCAGCGCCTGGTGCAACAACGGCACCGTCTGCGCAAGGTCGATGATGTGGATGTTGTTGCGGGTGCCGAAGATGAACGGGGCCATCTTCGGGTTCCAACGGTGCTTCTGGTGGCCAAAGTGGACGCCCGCTTCCAGGAGCTGACGCATATCGTAATCGGGCAAAGCCATAGCTCGCCACTCCTTCTTTTCCGGTTGAACCTCCGCGGGGCCCCGACAAGGCTTTGGGCCTTGCGTAAGATCACCGGATGGACGGATTAGCCGCCTGTCTCATCGACAGACCGCATCCGCCCGACCCCGCGTGTGGAATGGTGCGGGGTTTGGCGGACTGCGGCCGTTTTGTCAAGTCGCGCGCTGTGGGGGCCGTGCCGCCTTCATTCCGCCGGGCGGGTCTGGCGGGCGCGGGCGGCGAGCTTTGGCATCATGCGGCCCAAGACGCTGTCCTTCTTGACCACATAGTGCATGAGCGCGGCGCCAATGTGCGCGGCAAACAGCGCGAACAGACCCCAGGCCGCCCACTGGTGCATCTCCAGAAGCTGGAAGCCCAGATCCGGATTGCGCGGCAGAAGGTTCGGCAGCGGGATCACCCAGAACCAATAGATCGGGAAGCCGAGCGCGTTGGTCGCTGCCCAGCCGCCTAACGGCACGCCAAACA
>CALSBD010000194.1:0-6466 GCA_943373055.1 Rhizobium sp. Q54 | reverse complement strand
ATGGAAATGCGCGGTGTGCCCAAGCCCGAGCGCGACACCGCGGTCGCCCAGATCGCTAAGATGCTGCAGATCGAGCATCTCCTTGATCGCAAGCCAAGCCAGCTGTCGGGTGGCCAGCGTCAACGCGTCGCCATGGGCCGCGCACTGGTGCGCCAGCCGCGCTTGTTCCTGTTCGACGAGCCGCTGTCCAACCTCGACGCCAAGCTGCGCGTCGACATGCGCACCGAGATCAAGAAGCTGCACCAGACGACCAAGAAGACGATCGTCTACGTCACCCACGACCAGATCGAGGCCATGACGCTCGCCACCAAGATCGCCGTGCTCAAGGGCGGCGAGCTGCAACAGGTCGGCACCCCGGCGGAGATCTATAACCGCCCGACCAACCTGTTCGTTGCCGACTTCATGGGCTCACCGTCCATGAACCTGATCGAAGGCCACCTGAAGACCGCCAATGGCGCGACCACCGTGGTGCTCTCGCAAGGCAAGGCGTCGGGCGGATCGATCGAGCTGCCGGTGCCGTCGACGGTGACCGCCAAGTCGCTTGAGAACGGCAAGAAGGTCATCTTCGGCATCCGACCCGAAGCCATCACCGATCGCGACGGCGCGGACCGGGCCTCGAAGGCGATCGAGATGATCGACAGCCATGTGGAAGTGGTCGAGCCGGCCGGCTCCGATACCTTTGTGGTCACCCATTTGGGCGGTAAGGAAGTGATCGCCCGCATGCGCGCCGACACCCAGGTGAAGCCGGGCGACACCGTGCCGTTCGCCTTCAACCTCGATAAGGCGTTGTTGTTCGATCCCGGCACCACCATGCGTCTGTAAGGCGCCGCGCGGCGTCGATCACGACCTCAAACCCTTGCAGCACCCGCTGCCACCCTCCGCCGGTCATCGCCGGCGGGATGGGGGGCGCGTGACTAAACCAAGGAACGCACAGGCATGTCCGCACCCGACATCGTCATCATCGGCTCCGGCATGGGGGGAGCCACGCTCGCCGCCGGACTGGTGGGGTCCGGCGCGCGGGTCTGGATCCTGGAGCGCGGCGAGCGGATCGTCGATGGCCCCGAGGCGCGCGATACCGATGCCATCTTCAAGCGCGGCCACTTCCGCCCCAAGGAAACCTGGCACGAGCCGGGAGGGACGCCGTTCAATCCGGGCAACTATTACTTCGTGGGCGGCAATACCAAGCTCTATGGCGCGGTGTTGATCCGCTACCGCGAAATGGACTTCCAACCGCGCGCCTGGGCCGGCGGGGAGACACCGGGCTGGCCGATGAGCTATGCCGAGCTGGAACCCTGGTACGCCAAGGCTGAAGCGCTCTATCAAGTGCGTGGCAAGGCAGGCGACGACCCGACCGAACCCGCCCGGTCAACCGGCTACGCCCATGCCCCCGTGCCTGACGAGCCCGACATCGCCGCCGCCCGCGAGCGATTGAACGCACAGGGCCTGAAGCCGTTTTCCTTGCCGCTTGGCGTGGATCTCACCCGTTGGCTCGCGCGCGGCGCAACCCCGTGGGACGCCTATCCCGACACCCGCGCCGGCAAGATGGACGCGGAGACCTGCGGGCTCGAGGCCGCCTTGCGGGATCCGCTCATTGAGCTCAAGACCGGCCATCACGTCGACCGGCTGGAAACCGACCCGTCCGGCCGGACCATCACCGCCGTGATCGCACGGGATGCAAGTGGGACGACCCACCGCATCACACCAAAGCTCGTCGTGCTGGCGGCCGGCGCGGTCAATTCGGCGCTCCTCCTGTTACGCTCGGCCACTGGCGCCCACCCCAAGGGCCTCGCCAACCGCGCCGATCAGGTCGGTCGCCATTTCATGAACCACAACGCGTCGGCGATGCTCGCCATCGACCCGCGTCGCCCCAACCGATCGATCTATCAAAAGACGTTGGGCCTCAATGACTTTTATGTCGACGACGGCCGCGGCGGTGGCCCACTGGGCAATGTGCAGCTCCTTGGCAAGATCACCGGGCCGATCCTGTCGGGCCAGGTGCCGCTGGCGCCGCGCTTTGCCACCGACTTCCTCGCGCGCCATTCGATCGACTGGTATTTGATGAGTGAGGACGTGCCCACGCCCGATAGCCGGGTGTTTTATGATGGCGACCGCGTGGTGCTCGATTGGCGCCGGTCCAACTGGGCGGCGCACCTGGCGCTGGTCAAGCGCTGGCGCGAGGTGCTCAAGGCCTGTGGCACGCCGCTCGTGCTCTCCAAACCGTTCGATCGGCGCACGCCCTCGCACCAATGCGGCACGGTGCGCATGGGCGCCGATCCGGCCCGTTCGGCCGTTGATGCCCATTGCAAGGCGCACGACCACACCAATCTCTATGTCGTTGACGCGGGCGTGCTGCCCACCTCGGCGGCGGTGAATCCCTCGCTCTCGGTCGCCGCGCTCGCCTTGCGCGCCGCCGATCACATCCGCCGGGTGGAGGCCCTGTCATGAGACCCGTTGCCCTCGTCACCGGCGCCCGCCAAGGCATAGGCCGCGCCATCGCCATTGAGCTCGCGCGCAACGGCTTTGATATCGCCGCGACCGATTTGGTCATCGACGACGCGGCGGCGAACGAAACTCAGGAGCTGATCGAAGGGCAGGGCGCCTCGTGTGGCCTGTTCCGCCACGACGTGGCCGCGGTCGACAGTCACGCCGCACTGGTGGGCCAAGTGACCGGCCTGTTTGGCGGTATCGACGTGCTTGTCAACAATGCCGGCCGCGGCGCGGTGGTGCGCGGCGATTGCCTGGACATCACGCCGGAGAACTTCGACACGGTCATGGACGTCAATTTGCGCGGCACGGTGTTTTTGTCGCAAGCCGTCGCCAAGGCGATGCTGTCAGCGGACCGGTCCCACCCGGCGTCCATCATCACCGTCACGTCGGTGTCAGCCGAACTCGTCAGCCATGAACGCGCCGACTACTGCGTGTCGAAGGCAGCACTGTCCATGTGGGTGAAAGCGCTCGCCATGCGGCTCGCCGCGGAGGGCATTGGCGTTTTCGAGGTGCGGCCGGGCATCATCCGCACCGGCATGACCGCCCCGGTCGCCGATCGCTATGACAGTCGCATCGCCGACGGCCTGGTCCCAGCGCGCCGCTGGGGCGAGCCCGATGATGTGGCTGCCGTCGTGTCCGCATTGGCGAGCGGTAAGCTCGCGTTCGCGACCGGCTCGGTCCTTCATGCCGATGGCGGGTTGGCGGTTCCACGGTTTTGACGATGAGAAGGCGCGTGACACCGGTCACGCGGGGAGATCAAGCCATGCCTGACTACATCATCATCGGCGGCGGATCGGCGGGCTGCGTGCTCGCCCATCGTTTGAGCGAGGATCCGACCGTCAGCGTCCTGCTCCTGGAGGCCGGCGGGCGCGACAGCCACCCGTTTTTCCATTGGCCGGCGGGCTTTGCCAAGATGACCAAGGGCATTGGCTCCTGGGGCTGGTCGACCGTGCCGCAGCGCCACATGAAGGATCGGGTGCTGTGGTACACCCAAGCCAAGGTGATTGGCGGCGGCTCGTCGATTAATGCGCAGATCTACACCCGAGGCCATGCGCTCGACTATGACGCATGGGCTATGGAAGAGGGCTGTGCCGGCTGGAGCTACCGCGAGGTGCTGCCGTATTTTAAGCGCGCGGAAGACAACCAGCGTTTCAACGACGATTACCACGCCTATGGCGGACCGCTGGGTGTCTCGATGCCCATCTCGCCCTTGCCGATCTGCGACGCCTATTTCCGCGCCGCGCAAGACATGGGCATTCCCTACAATCCCGACGTCAACGGCAAGACCCAGGACGGCGTTGGCTTTTATCAACTCACCCAGCGCAACGCGCGCCGCTCGTCCGCCTCGATTGCGTATTTGAACCCGATTCGCGACCGCAAAAACCTGACGGTCGAGACGGGCCGGCACGTGATGCGGGTTGTCGTCGAAGCCGGTCGCGCGGTCGGCGTCGAGGTGGCGTCCAAGGGCGGGGGCAAGGAGATCCTGCGCGCCGACCGGGAAGTCATCGTCTCGTCCGGCGCCATGGGCTCGCCGCGCCTGTTGCAACTGTCGGGTATCGGCCCAGCCGATCACTTGAAGGCCGTGGGCGTTCCAGTTGTGCATGATCTGCCTGGCGTTGGAGCCAACCTGCAGGATCACCTGGATCTGTTCGTGATCGCCGAATGCACCGGCGACCACACCTATGACAAATACGCCAAGCCCTGGTGGTCGGCCTGGGCGGGACTGCAGTACTTCCTGTTCAAGAAGGGGCCAGTCGCGTCCAGCCTGTTTGAGACGGGCGGCTTTTGGTACGCCGATCCCGACGCGCGCCACCCGGATATTCAGCTGCACTTGGGGCTCGGCTCGGGCATCGAGGCGGGTGTCGCCAAGATGTCGAATGCGGGCGTGACGCTCAACTCCGCCTTCTTGCGCCCGCGTTCGCGCGGCACGGTGCGGCTGCCCAACGCCGACCCGTTCGCCATGCCGCTCATTGATCCAAATTACTGGGCCGACCCCTACGATGTCGACATGTCGATTCGCGGTCTCAAGCTCGCCCGCGAGATTTTGGCCCAACCGGCCATGAAGGGCTTTGTGGCCCGCGAGGTGCTGCCGGGTCCTGGATACGTATCCGACCAGGACCTGTTCGCGTATGGCTGCCAACACGCCAAGACGGATCACCATCCCGTCGGCACCTGCAAGATGGGCCATGATTCGATGGCGGTTGTGACCCCCGACTTGAAGGTGCGCGGGCTAGAGGGTCTGCGCGTGGTCGACGCGTCGGTCATGCCGCGGGTGCCGTCGTGCAACACCAACGCGCCCACCATCATGGTGGGTGAAAAGGCCTCGGACCTTATCCGCGGCCGCGAGCCCTTACCCCCCGCCGTGTTCACCGGAAACCGAGGACCACAGGCTGTCCTGGAGCGAACCCCATGACTAACCGCCTCCTTCACGTGGTTTTGATCAAGACCCGTCCTGATGTTTCGGATGCCACCATGGAGGCGATCTTCGCCGATCTGCGCGCCATCCGCACCCATGTCGAGGGCATCGGCGATATCATCGCCGGTCGGTCACAGAGCCCCGAGCAGCTGGAGCGGGGTTATACCCACGGCTTCACAATCGACATGGAGAGCTTTGCAATTCTTGAGGCCTATCAAGCACATCCGCAGCACAAAGCGGTCGGTGCCCGCCTCGTCGAAAGTGCGGTCGGCGGCATTGACGGCATTTTGGTCCTCGATATTCCATTCAACTCCCGAAATGAATGATGGGATGACACCAACCAAGACCTGCAGCATAGAACTTGTATACAATTGATATGAATAAACATCACCAAGCGTAAGGTATAAATTGAGAGCTTGCCTGGATCGATAAAATTGACGATCGCTCAAAATGCAATCATGGTATTCAAACACCGACGTTCCTGAAACGTCATGCTATCACGTGCAAGCTTAGGGGCGCTAGGCACGGGTGCGTTAGGCAATCGCGAAACCGCAACGCAGGTATTCATGGCGACTGATAATAAGCCGTCTCAGGATGGTGGCATAAGCTCGAACGTGTTTAAATCAGAGCCGCAGCCGCGAACCTTGTCGGAGCGTCTCCGGATTAGCTTGGCCGACGACATCATTTCAGGTCGATTGCCCCCAGGCACATCGCTTGATGAGGTCGAGCTGGCCAATCGCTTTCAGGTGTCGCGCACCCCCGTGCGGGAAGCGCTCAGGCAATTGTCGGCCTCCGGCCTTGTGGTCCATCGGGCCCATCGGGGCGCGGTGGTGATGGAGGCGTCGGATACCGACCTTGACCATATGTTCGAGGTGCTCACGGATCTGGAAGCTTTGTGCGCGTTTTACGCCACCACACGCATGACTGCTGATGAGCGGCGCCAACTTGAGGCGGTGCACACAGCCGGCGAGGCCATTGTGCGGGCCGGCGACGAGGCCGGCTACGGCCGTCACAATGCTGAGTTCCACGGGTTGATCTACACCGGAACCCACAACCCTTTCCTGGTCGAAATATTGCGTGCGGCGAAGGCCCGAACCGCCCCGTTCCGCGTCTTGCAGTTTCGGTCTGCCGGCCGCATCGGCGCGTCGCATGCCGAGCACCAGAAGATCGTCGATGCGATCCATCAGGGCGAAGCCACCCGGGCGAGCGAACTGATGCGCATCCACATTCGGCATGTCAGGGAATCGATCGCCGCGATGCGAACAGAGCTCCCAAGCGACGCTCAGTAGCCGACACCGGAAATACGACGCGATGGCGCACCATGTGCGTTTCAGCCTGGCGGCAACCCGTTGCCGCGGGCCACGCAGCGGGGCCGCGCCATCCTCACGCCGTGTCCAGCGTCCAGCCTTGCGGACCCAGATGTTCCTGCGGCTGGAAGCGGCGCTTGTAGTCCATCTTGCGCGATCCCTCGACCCAATAGCCCAAGTAGACATAGGGCAGCCGCCGACGACGGGCGCGGCGGATGTGGTCAAGGATCATGAAGGTGCCCAGGCTGCGATCGGT
>CALSBD010000193.1:0-6474 GCA_943373055.1 Rhizobium sp. Q54 | reverse complement strand
GCCGGCCTGGCCGGACAAGCCACCACCGGCCACGGTCGCGATGACGTCGAACTGACCGTCACGGTTGGCGGCGAGGATGGGTTGCATGACGAGCATGCGCAGCACCGGACGGCCGAAATAGATCGACATGTCCTTCTCGTTGATGACGATCTTGCCGGAGCCGGGCTTCAGCCACACGCGGGCGACCGCGTCCTTGCGCTTGCCGGTCGCGTAGGCGCGGCCTTGGGCGTCGAGCTTCTGCACATGGACCGGAGCTTCATTCGCCATGGTGCCGACGGCGCCAGCCTGGCCGATATCGCTCAGGGAACGGATCTCAGCCATGATCAGGCCCTCACATTCTTGCGGTTCAGCGCCTTGACATCGAGCACTTCCGGCGTCTGCGCGGCGTGCGGATGCTCGGGGCCCTTGTAGATGCGCAAATGGGTGAGCTGCTCGCGCGCCAGCGGACCGCGCGGCAGCATGCGCTGAACGGCCTTCTCAAGAACGCGCTCCGGGAAGCGCCCCTCGATGATCTTGCGCGGGGAGGTTTCCTTCACGCCGCCTGGGAACCCGGTGTGGCGATAGTAGCGCTTGTCCTGGAACTTAGCGCCGGTGAAGACGACCTTTTCGGCATTGACGACGACGACATAGTCACCGCAGTCGACGTGGGGGGTGTAGATCGGCTTGTGCTTGCCGCGCAGGCGCATCGCGATGAGCGAGGCGACACGGCCGACAACCAGACCCTGGGCGTCGATGACAACCCACTTCTTCTCCACGTCCGCCGGCTTGGCCTGGTAGCATTTCATCATGATGACGGCTCGCTTGGCTGGCTCGAACGGTAGACGGCGCGGTGCGCGACAGGATCGGCACCAAAACGCCGCGACGGCCGGAGGGCCGACCGTCGTTGGATCGGCGATGTACTGAAGTCAGTCGTGCCTGTCAATCGATTTCGTGGCAGCAGGGACATCAATAAGACACCCAAATCGCCAAAAGTCATTGCAGATGCAAGGGGTTCAGTTATTTGGTATTCGGGTACCGTCAATGTGGTATTATTTTACCGTCACCCTAATGCGAGGTCTCGCTTCGGCGGGATCGAATAGGTGGCAACCGCGTGGGAGACCAGATCCGTCGATCCCTCGGTGCGGATCGCGCAATCAATCACGGCAAGCGATTTGCCGAGCTTCAAAAGCCGCGCCTCACACAAAAGGTCACCGGGACTCGGCTTGCGCAGGAAGTGGATCGTGAGATCCGTCGTCACGGCAAGTGCGACCGGGCCGATGTGCGCCAGAACCGCGCAATACGCGGCGAGATCGGCCAGCGCGAAGAGGCTCGGCCCCGACACCGTGCCCCCTGGCCGCAGATGCCGTTCACCCGCCTTCAGCCGCATGACGGCGCTGCCCGGTGCAACCGCATCAACGAAATAGGCGCGCCCACCGATGTTGAGCTGCGGAAACGTTTCATCAAGAAAGGCGCTGATCGCCTCAGGGGTCATCACAGGCGTATAGGACATCAACGGTTCATCCAGGGCGCTAATGGGTGGGACAAGGCAAACCTAACGGGGTTTTATGCCGTCCGCCATCTCGCCCACCGCGCGACTGCGATCCGCACCACGCGGGGAGGGTGGCGAAGAGCACTCAACGGGGCTAAGCTCGCGGGTAGGGGGACTGAACCGTGTCGATGCGGCGGGATTTGGCTGAGCTGACGCGCCGGGTGTTTGATCTGGCCATCATCGGAGGCGGGATCGTCGGCGCGTGGATTGCGTGCGACGCTGCGCGCCGCGGCCTCAAGGTCGCGCTGGTTGATAAGGGCGATTTCGGTGCGGCCACCAGCGCTGCCTCGTCCAAGCTCGCCCATGGTGGCCTGCGCTATCTCGCCCGCGGCGATTGGCGCGCGGCGCGCGAGGGTCTACGCGAGCGGGCCATCCTGCGCCACATCGCGCCTGATGCGATCGCGCCTTTGCGCTTCTGGCTGCCGGTCTCCGGCCGTTACACCCCCACCCGCGTTGGGACGAGCTTGGTGCTTGCGCTTTACGATCGGCTGGGCGGTCACACCGACGGCTTTGCGCCGGCACGCTACCTGTCGCCGTCCGCCTGCGCGGCGTTGGAGCCGACGGTGGCCGGCGCCTACCCAGGCGGTGCGGTCACCTATGAGGACGGTCTGATCACGTGGCCCGAGCGGCTCGTTCTGCGCATCCTCGCCGACGCGGCGCACCATGGGGCCTGTTTGGCCAATCACGTTGAAACCGTGGGCCTCAAGACTGAGACCGGTGGCTTTCGCCTAGCTCTCAAAGATCACGTCAGCGGGTCGACGATCGAGCTTACCGCGCGCACGGCCGTCAATGCCGCCGGTCCATGGGCGGATCGCATCGCGGGGCTGGAGAGCGGACCGATCACCCGCTCCAAGGGCATTCATGTCATCGTACCGTCGACCGGCCTGTCTCATGCGCTTGCGGCCAAGCGCGGCGGTGAGCATGTGTTTGCCTTGCCGTGGCAAGGTCATGTGCTCATTGGCACCACTGACACCGCCTATACCGACGATCCCGATGCCGTAACAGCCACGCCGCAGGAGTGCCGAGAGCTTCTGGCAAAGACGGAGCGCTTGCTGCCGGGCCTTGTCGCGCCCGGCACGCCGATCCTTCATGCCTATGCGGGGCTCAGACCTTTGAGCGGCGAGGTGAGCGCCACCTATCGCGCGAGCCGCCGGGCCCAACTCGTGGATCACGGCGGCCCAGGCCGTCCGGGTCTCCTGTCCGCCGTCGGCGGCAAATGGACGACCGCCCGCCACCTGGCCGAACAGGTCGTCGATCATGTGGGTCGTCAACTGGATCGTCGTCTGGCGCCTGCCTCGACCGCGACCCGGCCGCTCGCGCCTCTGGCCGGGCCGTTCAATGGCTCAGTCGCCGCACGCGTCGCCCAAGCGGTGAGGGAAGAGATGGCTGTCACGCTCGACGACATCATCGAGCGGCGCTGGCGACCCGATCCCTTCGCTCTTGATGCCTCCACGCGCGCGGCCATCCGCGAGGCGTTCCACGCTACCGCGAAGATGGCCCCGTTTGAACCCACCCCATCGGCGACCTTGAGCCCGTCATGAGCACCACGATTATTCTCAATCCGCGCGCCCGCGGCGGGCTAGCCGCCCGCGAGGCCCCCGCCGTCCTCGACCGGCTAAACGCGCTCTATGGTCAGACCCAGGTGCTGGAGACCCAAAAGACCGGTCACGCCATGGACCTGGCCCGTCAGGCGATCGCCGCAGGCGCGCGTCGCCTCATCGCCATCGGTGGCGACGGCACGGCAAGCGAAACGGTCAACGGCTATTTGCGCGCGGACGGAGCACTGGCCGACCATCGCCCGGTGTTTGGCTTCGTGCCGCTTGGAACCGGCGGGGATTGGTGCCGCAGCCTCGGCTTTGACGGCACGGCCCACGGCGCTTTAGCCCGCATGGCGAGCGGTACGACGCGCCCGGTCGATCTCGGCCGCATCCGCTTTATCGCTGACGATGGCACGCCAACCACCCGGCTCTTCACGAATATTGCCTCGTTTGGCCTGTCTGGTCCGGTCGATCGCGCGGTCAACCGGGTCAAGGCAAGTCGCTATTTTTCCGGTCGCGCCGTCTTCAAGATCGCCACGCTCACCGCGCTTTTGGGCTACCGCTTCAAGCGCGTGGCAATCCGCGTGGACGGCGGCGCGCCGCTAGAGGCGCGCATCGCGGTGGTGGCGATTGCCAACGGCTCCTACTTTGGTGGCGGCATGTGGGTTGCGCCGCCCGAGCGTATCGATGACGGGCGGTTGGAGGTGATCGTGGTGCGCGGCGAGACCAAGCGTCAGCTCGCCTCCGCCATGAACAGCGTCTACTCCGGACAGCACATGACCAATCCCATCACCACGCACCTGTTTGGCGCTTCGATCGAGGTCAGCCCGCTCGACGAAGGCGAGGCTGGCCCCACACTCTTGGATATCGACGGTGAAAGCCCCGGTCGGCTGCCCGCCACGTTCGATATTCTCCCGCGCGCGATCGAGGTGCTCGTTTGACCCCTCCCTCCCGCGTCGCACTCCACGGTTGGCTTGCCCAAGGTGACGCCGACCCGTTCGCGGGCTATCCCGCCGTCGATGCGGTGCTGGCCACCGCCCTGGGCCTCGACAAGCTGATGGCAACGCCGGCCGCCTTGTTTGATCCCGCGACGCTGCGGCCCTCGCGGCTGTCCGACACGGCCCTTGCCGAGCTTGCCGCCTGCGTCGAGCCCGGCGGCGTGGACATTTCGCCGGTCCGCCGCGCCAGCGCATCGGTGGGGCAGGGCTATTTTGATGTGCTTGCCCGCCGCGCCGGCCATATCCCGACCCCCGTCGATGCCGTGGTCGCACCAGCAAGCCATGCGGCGGCCTGCGCGGTACTGGCGTGGTGTGCCCGCACAGGCACCAAGGCGCACGTCGTGGGCGGCGCGACCGGCGTTGTCGGCGCCTTTGAGGCACCAGACGATCCCGTGCGCATCGCGGTGTCCACCGCCCGGCTCAGCCAGGTAATCGCCATCTTGAGAAAAGATCACACCGCGGTGGTGGAGGCCGGTGTGCGGCTTGAGGGGCTTGACGCCGCCTTGGCCCGCGAGGGCCTGACACTCGGCCACGAGCCACAGAGCTATCACGGCGTGACGCTTGGCGGTGCGATTGCCGCCCATGGCGCGGGCCAGCGCTCCAACGGCTATGGCCGCATGGCGGACCTTGTCATCAGCGCGCGGCTTGCGACCCCCATCGGTAGCTGGGCGACCGAACCCTATCGCGAGGCCGCCACTGGCCCTTGGCTCGGCGGCCTCGTCACCGGCAGCGAAGGGGCGCTGGGTCTCATCACCGACGCCACCGTACGCGTCACCGCGCGGCCACCGGTGAGCGCCGAGATCGGCTTCTTGTTTGCCGATTTCGCCGCCGCAACCGAGGTGGCTCGCACGCTGGTACAAGACGGTGTCGGTCTATCTATGATCCGCGTCAGCGATCCGGTGGAGACGACCACCCTTGGGCGCTTCGCCCGCGCGCGCCGGGCGCCGAAGGCTTCGGACTGGTGGATCGACCAGTGGCTCAAGCTGCGCGGCGCGCCAGCCGCCCCGTGCCTTTTGCTGATCGGGGTCGACACCGACGCCCAGTCCGCCCGGGCGACCTTTACCGAAGCCCGTCGCGCCGCCAAGGGGTCGATTGGCTTGGGCGCGCGGGCCGGCCAGTCGTGGCGGCGGGGTCGCTTCGAGGCGCCTTATTGGCGCGAGGGCCTTTTGAACCGCGGCTTGGGCGTGGAGACGTTGGAGACGATCGTGCCCTGGTCGCGGCTCATAGAATCCCACCGCGCCATCACCGCCGCGCTCACCCACGCGCTCGCCGAGACGTTGCCGGCGGGCCGGCCGCTGGTGATGTGCCACCTCAGCCATGCGTATACGGAGGCGGCGAGCCTCTACTTTACGGTTGTTTTCCCCCGCGACCCCGCCGCCCCCCACGCCCAATGGACCCGCGTCAAGGCCGCCGCCAACGCCGCGCTCGCCGCCGCCGGGGCGGCCCCAAGCCACCATCATGGGCTGGGAGCGGACCACGCGGCGCTGTTGAGCCGGGCCAAGGACCCGGTCAGCCGTGAGCTTCTCAACGCCCTCAAGCGCACGCTCGACCCCACCGGCGTTCTCCTGGCCCCCGGTCTTGCCCAAACGGAACCGTCTTCAACCAGTCATGCCGCCACCCCGCACGGCTAACCCACCGTCGCGCCACCATCTCCCACCCGCGCCAGCAAAACGCTTGCGCCAACCGCCCGACCCGTCTATATCCCCACCCATCCAGCCCGCTCCCATCGTCTAGCGGCCCAGGACGTCGCCCTCTCACGGCGAAAACAGGGGTTCGAGTCCCCTTGGGAGCGCCACTATCCTGGGATCGTTTGAACCAGCGAGGATAGTGGCGCCTGCCAGGTCTGCCTACGGCCTCATTGTCTCCTAAATCCGAGCTGATCAACATCATACTCAAGCATGTGAACGGCACGGTGCCCGGCTTTGCAGCTGTGTGCCGCCAGTACACGGGCACCTATATCCCTTGCCAATATCGGAGCCTTGGCGAGCTGCGCTATGTGCTGCGCTCCATCGAAACTAACGGGCCGCGAGGCCGGGGAGGACGTGTGTTTACGCCCCTCGGTCCTTCAGGATCGCTTCCCAGGTGAGCGCGTGGCTGATGATGGTCTTGAGGTCATTGTGCGCAGGGCGCCAACCGAGCGTGTCGCGCAGCCGATCGGCCGACGCGACGATTGCTGGCGGATCGCCCGCCCGGCGCGGCTGCTGGCGCACCTCGAAGTCCGCGCCCGAGACCTCGCGCACCGCCTGGATCACTTCGCGCACTGAATAGCCTTTGCCGTAGCCCGCATTGGCCACCAGGCTGTCGCCCCCCTTGGCGAGATGGTCCAGCGCGGCGCGGTGCGCGGCGACAAGGTCGGCCACGTGGATATAGTCGCGCACGCACGTGCCGTCGGGTGTGGGATAATCCTGGC
>CALSBD010000192.1:0-6489 GCA_943373055.1 Rhizobium sp. Q54 | reverse complement strand
GCGAAGTCATTGGCCGACCAGTTCTTCAAGTCGTTTGGCGCCCGCGTGTCCGCCATGGCTGCCCCAGCGCCGGTGGCGATTGATCCCGATAGCGTGACGGATTGGTCCGCCAAGGATGCCCCCGAATACCCCTCCGCCCAGGCCGTCAGCGACGCCGTCGACGCCGCGACCGCCATGCGCACCGCCGAATTAGAGCAAGCCAAACCGGGCGTGCCCAAGTGGATCTGGCTCGCCGCCGCCGGCGCCGCCATTGCACTTGCCATCGCCTACGCGATGTGAGGGATCACGCCGTCTCGGCTCAAGATTCCCTCATCCGGCAGTTCATGCCACCTTCTCCCCTTGCGGGAGAAGGTGGCGCAAGCTGAGTAGATTTCTCAACAATATCAAAGCTTTCCCTTGTGGCTTCCCCCTCTCCCTGTCCCTCCCCCTTGGCGGGGGAGGGACAGGGAGAGGGGGTAAACCCCTCAAATCATTGAAAAATAATGATAATCAAACTATAACCTCATCCCTTGAACCTTACCTCCGCCACTCCCCTCACAGGCGCCGCGCCCGTGAACAGATGGCCGGACATCGGATAGGCCGCCAGGTCCTCGGCTGACTTCCCTTCACGCAAGCTGGTCACGAACCACGTCTGGAGCGTAGCGCCGCCCAGACACGGCATGGTCGGCCAGCGGGTGGGCACCGGCACCTCGTGGGTCTTCACCCCGTCGGGCGAGAAGCGGATCAGCTTGCCGCCGTGGATGCCGGCGACCCAATAGCCGCCCTCGGCATCGACGGTGGCCCCGTCAGGCTTGCAGCCTTCCGGCTCCAGCGAGGCGAAGACGCGGCGGTTGGACACCGCGCCGGTCACCGCGTCGAGGTCGCTTACGGTGATCGTCTGGGTGGGCGTGTCAGCATGATAGAGCTTCGAGCCATCGGGCGAGAACGCAAGCCCGTTGGAGATGGTCACACCGTCCCACACCTTGGTGACAGTGAGGTCGGTGTCGACGCGATAGAACGCGCCGCCGGCATGGGTGCGCGGCTCGAAAATGGTGCCGAACCAGAACCGGCCTTGCCGATCGCAACGCCCGTCATTGGCCCGCGCCGTGGCCGGATCCCAATCGGCCGCCCACACCTGGTCAAGCCGTGCCGTGGCCGGGTCGTAGAGGAACACCCCTGTCCGCAACGCGACAATCAGGCCACCTGCTTCGCGCAAGGCAAACGAACCAATGTGCGCCGGCATGGGATGCAGCGTGATCACACCGGTTACTGGATTGAGACGCTTGAGCGCGGGGGCGAGAATATCGACACACCAAAAGGCGCCCTCCCGCTCATCCCATGTCGCACATTCGAGAAGTTCGCCGTGCGCGAGGGGCACCGAGGTCAGCATGGGGGGTCTCCGAGGATGGCATTGTGTGGGGATCGCGGCCCGTGTTCTAGTTCATGGGCGCTCGAAAGCACAGACGAACGACTTAAGGGCTTCTACTCATGTCTCACGTGAATGACGATCGGTGAGCGGCCCGCTCGACCCCGCGGCCGACTGGTCAAACGCCAACATCCGCAACAAGATGCCCTGGGTTTAGGGCATAGGACTGAAGTCCTTGACTCAGATTCAAAACCTCAGCCCATCGCGGTAAAGCGATGCAGGGAGACGACCCAATGACCTTATCAACCACCTATAAAAGCCTGGAACATCAGGTGGTTTTCATCTCCGGCGGGGCGACCGGCATTGGCGCGACGCTGGTGGAAGCGTTTGCCCGCCAAGGCGCCAAGGTCGGCTTTGTCGATATCGCCCGCGCGGCCGGTGAGGCGCTGGTGCGGCGGCTGCCGGAGCTTGGCGCCACCGGCGCGTGGTTCGAGGCCGTCGACGTCACCGACACGCCCGCCTATCAGGCCGCCATCGCGGCGTGCGCGGAAGCGCTCGGCCCGATCAAAGTGCTCGTCAACAATGCCGCGAAGGACGATCGCCATGAGCTCTCAGAGCTTACGCCGGAGCGATTCGAGCGGATTCTGAAGGTCAACTTTTCCCACCAAGTCTTTGCAATACAAGCGGTCGCGCCCATGATGGCGAGGCTGGGTGGTGGCTCGGTAATCAATATGGGCTCGGTGAGCTGGATACGCGCCAAGGTCCGCTTCGTCGGCTATGGCGCATCCAAAGCGGCGATCACCGGCATGACGCGCATGCTCGCCAATGAGCTCGGCGGCCAGGGCATCCGGGTCAATTGCGTGATGCCCGGCGCGATCCTGACCGACCGGCAAATGGGCCACTTCACGCCGGAAGAGAACGAGCGCTTTCTCGCCTTACAGGCGCTGAAGTTCCGCCTGACCGCCGACGACGTGGCCCCCATGGTGCTGTTCCTCGCCTCCGACGACGCGCGCGGCTGCACGGGGCAGAACTTCATTGTCGACGGTGGCTTGGTGTGACGGCGCGCCCGTGCGCGCAAAGCCTCATGCGTTCTTCAAGAGCCTGAGCGCGTCGTGGACGGCGGCGTGAATATTGCGCCCCGCCACCGCGTCGCCGATCCGAAACAACTGGAACCGCCCCGCCGGATTGCGCGCGAGCCCCTGCGCGCGGCCCGCGATCCACGCCCCATGGTCGACGGCGCCGAGATTCGTGGAGTGCGGCTTAAGCGCGAAGTAAACATCGTCGAGCGGCAGCGTGCCGTGTTCGACGACGATGTGGTCGGCGACCAGCTCCACATCGCGGCGGCCATACTCATCGCGAAACACCGCCACCCGCCGATTGCCCTCGCGGCGGATTGCCTTGAGCTTCAGCGTGAGACGCACCTGCGCGCCGGCATCCGACAGTGCCTTGAGGTAGGCCGGTGCCGAGGTGCTGCCCACGTCCGGTGCCAAGGCCCGCTCGGGTGTGACAAGCGTGAGCCGCGCGCCAGCCTGCGCGATGAACTCCGCCACGGTGAAGCCCGGGTGCGCGCCGTTGTCGTCATAGACAATCACATCGCCGGCCACCTTGGCAGCCCCCGCCAGCACATCCCACGAGGTGGTCGCAAGCGCCTCGCCCTCGTCGAGGAACGACAGGTTCGGCATCCCCCCGGTGGCGATCACCACAAGGTCCGGCTCCAGCGCCAGCACGTCGGCGGCTTCGGCGTAGTGATTAAACCGAAGCTCCACGCCCAGCCGCTCACACTCGGCCATGCGCCAGTCGATCACGCCGAGGATCTCCCGCCGCCGCTTCAACGCCGCCGTCAATCGCACCTGGCCGCCAGGCTCGTCGGCGGCCTCAAAGACCGTCACGCGATGGCCCCGCTCGCCGGCCACCCGCGCAGCCTCCAGCCCGCCAGGGCCCGCGCCAACCACCACCACGCGCCGCCCAGGCGTGGGCGAACGGGTCACCACATGCGGCAACAGCGCCTCGCGGCCCGTCGCGGGATTGTGGATGCACACCGCCTCGCCATTGTAGATGGAATCGATGCAATACCCCATGCCCACGCACGGGCGGATGCGGTGCTCCTCACCACGCGCGATTTTGGCGGCAATGTGCGGATCGGCGAGGTGCGCCCGCGTCATGCCGACAAGATCAAGCTTGCCCGACGCGATCGCGTGGCGCGCCGTCGCCACATCCTGAATGCGCGCGGCATGCATCGTGGGCAGACGCGCCTGCGCGCGCACCTCACCGGCGAAGTCCAAATGCGGCGCCGAGCGCGCGCCCATGCCGGGGATGACGTGGGCGAGGCCCTCTTCCGTATCGATATGGCCGCGGATCACATTGACGAAGTCGATGCGCCCGGACGACGCCAGGCGGCGGGCGATCTCAGCCCCCTCGACCCGGTCGATGCCACCCACCATGTCTTCATCAGCGACCATGCGGGCGCCAACGATGAAGTCCGGGCCGACCCGATCGCGGATGGCGTCAAACACGGCGTTGCCAAACCGCATGCGGTTCTCAAGCGAGCCGCCATAGTCATCCTCACGCCGGTTGGTTGCCGGTGACCAGAACTGGTCGATGAGGTGGCCATAACACTCAAGCTCCACCCCATCGAGCCCGGCTGCCTTCACCCGCTCGGCGGCATCCGCATAGGCGGTGACCACCCGCTCGATGTCGAAGTCTTCCATCGCCTTCGGCGATTGCCGGTGCGCGGCCTCGCGGATCGAGGACGGCGCCAAGATCGGCAACCAATCGCCCTTGCCCCACGAGGTGCGCCGGCCGAGGTGCGTGATCTGGATCATCACCGCCGCGCCATGGGCGTGGACGTCGTCGGCAAGGCGCCGGAGCCAATCCACCGCCTCGTCTTTATAAAGCGCGATGTTGCCGAACGCTTGCGGGCTATCGGGTGCGACAATCGACGAGCCGCCAATCATGGTCAGGCCGATGCCGCCCTTGGCCTTCTCCACGTGATAGAGCCGATAGCGGTCCTTGGGCAGGCCATCTTCGGTATAGGCCGGCTCGTGGGCGGTCGACATCAGCCGATTGCGCAGCGTGAGGCCCTTGAGCGTGAAGGGTTGCAGGAGAGGATCAGCGCTCATGACCTCACCTGTGCGCACGGGACATGACGCTGCCAACCGCCGGCACGCCCATCAAGCGACATCCTTCACACCCGGCCCATAGCCCGCCGCGCGAAGCTCGTCGGCGACCGCGCGCAGGCACGTGGGGCATAGGCAATCGGGATAGGGTCCAAAGCCCTCCGGCAGCGGCACCGGCAGTTTGAAGGCTTCATCCGAGCACCAGCACGAGCCGACCGGCCCCTCATTGGTGCAGCCAAACGCACTGCCACAGCGCCCGCATGTCAGACTGCGCGATCCCACTCCCGGCGTCTTCATGAGCGTCGCCCCCTGCCCTCGTTCCCAACGACCGGCCGATACGATGATCCCGCCTGGCCAACGTGTCGAGGTCCGTCATCACCCCAAGGGCGATAGACTGCGCCGCTGAACCGCGTCCGCTTGCCTTCAGGCGACATGAGGTTTTCTGGAAAAGAGCGCATGAAGCCGCGCACGGCTTCGCAACCGCTTGATCAAACCGGCTGCACGAATGTGTCGAGCACGCGCTTGCGGCCGGCGTGGTCGAAATCGATGGTGAGCTTGTTACCTTCCACCTCGGCCACATTGCCGTTGCCGAATTTCTGGTGGAACACCCGGTCACCGACTGCATAGGCCGACGCGTCCGTACTCACGGACTTGGCGACCAGCTCGCCATCAATGGTGCGTGGCAACACCTTGTCGCGGATCGGATTGCCCCAGCGGTCGACCGAGGTGCGCGTACCGGATCCGTAGCCGGCGAACCCCTCGCGGGCCTCGGTGGCGCCGGTGTTGGCTGCCGCGATGCGTGCCTGTGCGCGCTGCCAGCCGGGGGTGTCATAATTCGCCTTGAAGGGCGCCATGGCGTCAAAACGGCTGGCGCCATAGCCGCCGCGCCCATACCCGCCAAACGAGGTCGACGCCTCGATCACGTCCACATGGGCCTCGGGCAATTCGTCCAAGAAACGGCTGGGCACGCACGCGTTCCACGACCCATGGACCCGCCGATTGGACGTGAACGAGATGCGCGCATAGGCCTTGGCGCGGGTGACACCCACATAGGCAAGGCGCCGCTCTTCCTCCAGGCCCGACCGCCCGCCCTCATCAAGCGACCGCTGGTGGGGAAACAACCCCTCCTCCCAGCCCGGCAGGAAAACGGTCTCAAATTCCAATCCCTTGGCGGCGTGCAGCGTCATCAGGCTGACGGCGTCTTGGTTGGCATTCTGCTCGGTGTCGGAGACAAGCGACACGTGCTCCAAAAACGCGCCGAGGCTTTCAAACTCCTCCATGGAGCGCACCAGCTCCTTGAGGTTTTCAAGCCGGCCGGGCGCCTCGGCCGAGCGATCATTTTGCCACATCTCCGTGTAGCCGCTCTCGTCCAAGATGAGGCCGGCGAGCTCAGCGTGCGGCAGGCCGTCAAGCTTCTCGCGCCAGCGCGCGAACGCGCGGGTGAGGTCGCTGAGCGCGGCCCGCGCCTTGGGCTTGAGCTCCTGCGTCTCACAAATCGCACTTGCCGCCAATTGCAGCGGGATGCCGTTTTTGCGCGCAAACACATGCACCTGGTTGAGCGTGGCGTCACCCAGGCCGCGCTTGGGCACATTGATGATGCGCTCGAACGCAAGATCGTCCGCCGGCTGCACCACGCAGCGCAAATACGCCATCGCATCGCGGATTTCCGCCCGCTCATAGAACCGCGGGCCGCCAATCACGCGGTACGGCAGCCCCAACGTGACAAAGCGATCTTCAAACTCGCGCATCTGGAACGAGGCGCGCACCAGGATCGCCATCTCGTCGAGCTTGTGGCCCTTGCGCTGCCGCGCCTCGATCTCATCACCGATCTGGCGGGCTTCTTCCTCCGAGTCCCACGCGGAGGCCACCACCACCTTCTGCGCGTCGGGATCGGCGATGTCGGTGAACAACGTTTTGCCCAACCGGCTTTGATTGTGCGCGATCAAGTGCGATGCGGTCGCCAGGATATGGCTCGTCGAGCGATAGTTTCGCTCAAGCCGCACCACCACGGCGCCCGGAAAGTCGTGC
>CALSBD010000191.1:0-6506 GCA_943373055.1 Rhizobium sp. Q54 | reverse complement strand
GCGAGTATTGCCGGCCATAGCTCGGTGACGATGCGCAAAAACTCCAGCGACAGCTGCCAATAATCGGCGTAGCGGTCGGCCACGATGGCGATGAGGCCGCTGAAGTCGATCTCCTCGGTGGCGGCTTGATCGATCAGGCCCATCAGATCGCGCGCCATCCAAGCGGCATCGGCGGCGGAAGCCGGCACCGCCAGCGGCTCGTCGCGCGCTCCGACACGCAGCCGCTCGGTGGTCTGCCGCCATGCCAAGACGAGGCGGGTGAGGATCAAGTGCCGCTCGGTCTCGCTCAAGGCCGGCGGGATATCAAGCGGGTCCAGATCGCCGCCGGCAAGCTCGGAGAGGTGGAGTTCATCCTCGTCGACATCGCCAAGCGGCCGAATCGACGGCAACAATACGCCCTGCCCGCCCAACGCGGCCGCGAACGCCTCGCGCAGCACGCGGGTGGCACGGCGCGTGGGCACCAGGATCGTCACGTCAGCGAGCGCCAGCGGATCCTGCGGGCCCGGCGCGAAGCCGGGGATCAACCGGCCGTCGAGCAGCGCGCGCACCAGCTCGGGGAGAAACGCGACACCGGGCGCGATGGTGAAAACACGAGCGGCGCGCGACACGATCCCTCCTCCGATTCCCCGACTGGACGCTCAAGGTGATCGCGCCCGTGCCGGTTGTCGAGCCCCGCAAGAGGCGGTGAACACCACAGATGGGGTGCGAACGAAAAAGGCCGGGCGTGTGGCCCGGCCTTGAAACGCTTGAGACGGCAACGGCCTCACTGGGCCGCCGAGCCGTCCGCCTTAAACGTGGCGAGGTACGCCATCAGGTTGGCGAAGTCCGCGTCGTTGACGTTCTGCTTGGGCATCTTGACGACGCCGTTGTAGGCGCGCGGATCCGCAATGTACTTCTTCACGTCTTCCACCGTCCAAGCCGCATGGGTCTTGGCATGCTCGACCGCGGACGGGGTGTAATTATAGCCCTCGACCGAAGCCGGCTTGCGGCCGATCAGGCCGTTGAGGTGCGGGCCGGTCTTCTTGGCCGGGTTCGGGCCAACCGCATGGCACGCGCCGCAGCGAGCGAACACTTTCTGGCCAAGCTCGACGGGTGTCTGAGCCATCACCTGACCACTCATCGACAACACAGCGACAGCGGCCAGCACGTACGTCGTTTTCATATTGTCACTCCCGTTTGCTACGCGCCCCCGGCACGTCAACCGACGCATTTACGTTGATCGAAATCCGTCGGATTGACCAAACGCCTATCACGAACCCAGGGCGTTCGACCACTAGGAAACCGGCCGTCGACCCACATTGCGACCAAAGCACAAGGCGGCTGAACGCGGGCTGAATCGGTGCGCAGCTTCCATGTCCGCGTGCGCTTCCTTGCGCGCGCGCAGGCTGCCACAGTGGCGCCGTTGAGGAGACTTCCGCCCGTGCCGTCATCGCCTTCGTCGTTCTTGGGCCCCGCCATCGCCGGGTATTGCGGCTTGCTGATCGGGGTTGGGCTTAGTCGGTTCGGATTCGCGCCCTTGATCCCGGCCATGGTGGAAGCCGGCTGGGGCCCGGCGAGCGGCTACCACATCGCCGGCGCCTTCAACCTGGCGGGGTATCTTCTTGGCGCGATCATCGCCGTACCGCTGGCGCGACACATTGGCGCACGGGCGACGCTGGCGATCGCCGCGGTCGGCGGCAGCCTGGCGTTCGCCGGGTCGGCGGTCGATGGCCCGCTGTGGGTGTTCGCCGGCCTGCGGCTGGTGTCGGGCATGATCGGCGGGCTATTGATGATCGTCTTGCCGCCGATCATCCAGGCCGCCGTGGAGCCCCGCTTCAAGGGCCGGGTCAGCGGCATCGCGTTTGCCGGCGTGGGCACCGGATTTTTGTTGTCGGGCACGGCTTTGCCGTTGATCGCCGGGTTGGGCCCAGCACCAGCTTGGCTTGGGCTCGCGCTCGTGATGGCCATGGCCGGCGGGGTGCTGATGCTCACCTTGCCACAGGCGCCCGCACCGACGCCCGATGCTCAGCCCGCCCCTGCCGCGCGACTGACGGCGGCGCCGTTTATCGGACTGGGGTTTGCCTATTGCGGCGCAGCCGTCAGCTATGTGCCGCACACCTTGATGTTCGTCGATTACGTCGCCCGTGATCTTGGCCATGGGCTGGAAAACGGCGGGCTTGTGTGGACGGCCATGGGCGTGATGGCGGTCGCCTCGCCATTGATCGCCGGAGCGGTCGCCGACCGCATTGGCTTCGCGGCCGCCTTGCGGGTGGTGGTCGGCCTGATGGGAGTGGGCGCGTTGATGCCGCTGGTGTCAGGGGCACTGCCGTGGTTGACGATCTCCGGCATGCTCGGCGGCGGGCTGATGATTGGGCTGGGCTCCTTGGCAGCCGGGCGCACGCGCGAGATTGTCGGCACGGCCGCGCATCCCAAGGGCTGGGCGGTGCAGACGATCGCCTTTGCTTTGTGCCAAGCGGCCGGCGCCTACGCGCTGGCCGGACTGTTGGCGGCAACAGGCCACTATGAGGTGGTGTTCGCGGTCGCAGGCACCACGGCCCTCACCTCAATCGTGATTGAGATGCTGTTGGCCCGGCACACGGCGCGATCAGCGTGACCGGCGGTTCGCTCAGCCGCGCAAACCGGCCGCGGCGCGGGCGAGCGCCTCAATGGCGGCGAAATCGCCCGCCGCCAGCGCGGCCTTAGGCATGATCCACGACCCACCCACGCAGACCACATTCTTGAGCGCGAGATAAGCGGGCGCCTTTTCCACCGTGATACCACCGGTAGGGCAAAACCGCACATCGGCAATGACCGTCGACAGCGAGCTCAGATAGGCCGCGCCGCCGGACTGCTCGGCGGGGAAGAACTTCTGCAAGCGATAGCCGCGCTCGCGCAGGGCCATGGTCTCGGAGGGCGTGTTAGCGCCGGGCAACACCGGCACGGCGCTGTCTTCAGCCGCGTCGAGGAGCCGGGCGGTCGAGCCGGGTGAGACGGCGAAGCGGGCGCCGGCCTGTTCAGCCGCGGCCAATTGCTCCGGCGTGAGCACGGTGCCGACGCCGCAAATGGCGCCCTCCACCTCGCCCGCGACCCGCTTCATCGCCTCTAGGGCGACCGGCGTGCGCAAGGTGATCTCCAACAGCGGCAAGCCGCCGGCCACCAAGGCGCGCGCCAAGGGCACGGCGGTCGCGATGTCCTCAATCACCATGACCGGCACGACGGGCGCGCGGGCGAGCGCGTGGCTGAGGGCTTCGTGGTGACGTTCGGCAGCTGAGGGCATGGGGGCCTCGCGGGTGACTTGGGGCGACGGGAGGAGGTGACTTTGGGGCACCCGACAGACATCGGCTTGTAACGTTTCACGACGACCCATTCAAGACGGCGCCGCCGCTGCGCGGCCCGCGAGAGCGCTTTTCGATCTGATGGCCTCAGATCGGCTCTCTAAGTCTCTGTTAAAGCGTGATCTTTACCCAATAATCGGCTTCCATTTATTGGGATCACGCCCTAAGTCTATGTTAAGGCGTGATCTTTACCCAATAACCGGCTTCCACTTATTGGGATCACGCCGGAACGAAACGAAGCCGAGTCCGGGGGGAACTCGGCTTCGAAAGCAGGGAGCGGCCGTTCGGGGGAGCCGCCCACCGCACCGATCGCCTGCCGCTCCACGACGGGCGATCGCCAAGAGGGTCACTTCCAGCCGGCGCGATCCATGATCTTGAGCGCCTCGGCGTTGTTCTTGGCAAACACCGCCGCGTTGAGCTGGTCTTCCTTGAAGGTGCCGAAGCCCAAGATCGACGAAGGCACCTCGGCGCCGGCGATCACCGGATACTCCGAGTTCTGGCCGGCGAAGTAGCTCTGCGCTTCCGGAGAGACGAGATACTCCATGAACTGGATCGCGCCTTCCGGGTTCTTCGCCGTCGCCGACAGGCCGATACCGGAGACATTGACGTGGGTGCCGCGGTCGCCCTGATTGGGGAACACCACGCCGATCTTGTCGGCCACTGCCTTGTCCTCGGCCTTCGACGACTTGATCAGATTGCCCAGATAGTAGGTGTTCGACAGGCAGATATCGCCTTCGCCGGCCGCCACGGCCTTGATCTGGTCGGTATCGCCGCCGCGCGGTTCGCGCGCGAAGTTGGCAACGAGACCGCGGGCCCAGGCTTCCGTCTTTTCTGCGCCCAGCGCCGCCAACACCGAGCCGGTTAGCGACTGGCTGTAGATGTTGGTCGACGAACGGGTCAAAAGACGGCCCTTCCACTTGGGATCGACCAGCGCTTCATAGGTGGTGATCTCCTCCGGCTTGACCTTGTCCTTGTTGTACATGACGACGCGAGCGCGCTTCGACATGGAGAACCACAGGCCACCGGGCTCACGCAGGTGCGCGGGGATGGCGGCTTCCAGCACGGCCGACTTGACCGCCTTAAACAGGCCCGCGTCTTGCGCGCGCACCAGGCGACCGGCGTCCACGGTGATCAAAAGATCGGCGGGCGAGGCCGCCCCTTCCGACTTCATACGCTCGATCAGCTGGTCGGCCACCGCCTCGATCCGGTTGATGGCGATGCCGGTCTTCTGGGTGAAGCCCTCATAGAGCTTCAGGTCGGTGTCGTAATGGCGCGCCGAGTAGATGTTGATCGCCGCCGCCGCCTTGCCGCGGCCGATCGAAAACAGGTTCACGCCCGTAAAGCCCACGGCGCCGACGGCGCTCAGCTTCAACAGGTCACGGCGGTTCAGGCTCGTTTTCGTCATTGGGGTCTCCCAGGCCATCGCACGGTCAAGGCGTTGCGTGGCATCGGTGGTCTTGGGCGCGTCCGCGGCGCCCGCTGTTGCACGGCGTCAGCCGTTGGCGCGGACTAAGCCAGTCGCACGGCGCCCTGTCAACAGTCGCCGCAAAGTATATAAGTTGAACAATTCTAAAGTAATACGTATTCGATCCGGCTCTTCTTCAAGAACCCCTGCTTCCTTGAAATAATTCCAAACAGCATGCGGGGTTGCTGGGATCGCATTGAACCCACCCGTGCGGCAAGAGAGACCGCCCGGCGCGCGGCTGCGGCTTGCCAGCGGGCGGGCGGGCCCGCATCTTGGCGGCATGACCGACTCGCGCCCCAACACGCCCGAATTCACCGTCTCGGAGCTCTCCTTCTCGCTCAAGCGGGCGATTGAGGAGCAGTTCGGCCATGTGCGGGTGCGCGGCGAGATTTCCGGCTATCGCGGGCCGCATTCCTCCGGACACGCCTATTTCCGCCTCAAGGATGACAGCGCCACGCTGGAGGCGGTGGTTTGGCGCGGCGCGTTCGGCAAGCTGAAGTTTCGCCCCGAGGAGGGCATGGAGGTCATCGCCACCGGCAAGCTGACCACGTTTCCTGGCTCGTCGAAGTATCAAATCGTCATCGACCAGCTGGAGCCGGCCGGCGTCGGCGCGCTGATGGCGCTTCTCGAAGAGCGCAAGCGCAAGCTGACCGCCGAAGGTCTGTTCGACACCGCCCGCAAGCGCGCCTTGCCGTCGATCCCGCGTGTCATCGGCGTCGTCACCTCGCCCACCGGAGCGGTGATCCGCGACATCTTGCACCGCATTGCCGATCGGTTCCCCGTCGATGTGCTGGTGTGGCCGGTGCGCGTGCAAGGCGAGACGTCGGCCGCCGAGGTGGCCGCCGCCATCAAGGGGTTCAACGCGCTGCCGGTCTATGACGAGGATGGGGTGGAGATTGCCCGGCCCGACGTGCTGATCGTGGCGCGCGGTGGGGGGTCGCTGGAGGATTTGTGGGGCTTCAACGAGGAGATCGTGGTGCGCGCGGTGGCGGCGTCGGCCATCCCGGTGGTCTCCGCGGTCGGCCACGAGACGGACTGGACCTTGATCGACCTGGTGGCGGATCTGCGTGCGCCCACGCCGACCGGTGCTGCGGAGATGGTCGTGCCGGTCCGCTCGGAATTGATCGCCGCGGTGGACAGCCTGCGGGGGCGGCTGGCTGGCGCGGTCGCGCGCGGCCTGGAGCGGCGGCGAGCGGATGTGAAGGCGCTGTCCCGCGCCATGCCGCCCATTGCCGATCTGGTTTCGCAAAAGCGTCAACGGCTCGATTTCGCCGCTAGCCGGCTCGCGGGCGGACTGTCGGGGCTCATCAAAAACCAGGCAACGCGGCTGGCGCGCGTGTCCGGCCGCATCGGCCCGGCAAGCCTGAGCCGCACGGTTGCCGTTGCGGGCGAACGGCTCACCGGCATGGTGGATCGGCGCGACCGGGCCATGAGCGTGCTGTCCGAGCGCCGGCGCGCCGAACTGGCACGCCGCGCGGCGCGCCTGACCCCCGATGATCTCGCCCGCCGGATCGAGCGCGGCCATGAGCGGGCCGATGCGGTGGCCCGGCGGCTCACTGCCATCGTGGGCGTCACGCTTGATCGGGCGCGAGCGCGCCAGACCCAAGCGGCGGCCCTTTTGAACTCGCTCTCGTATAAGCGCGTCGTGCAACGGGGCTACGCGGTGCTGCGCGCGCCCGACGGCACGCCGCTCGATACGGTGGCGGCACTGGTCGCGCGCGGCCGAT
>CALSBD010000190.1:0-6552 GCA_943373055.1 Rhizobium sp. Q54 | reverse complement strand
TAGCCGTCATGGCCGCTGCTTTCCAGCCCGATCAAGGGGACGGCGACCCGGTTCGCGGCAGCGCAGTCCATGGGGCTGGCGGGACTGGACGGTGTTGCCCAAGCCCCGGGTCGCGTGGCGGCCTAGCCAATCAGGTCGTAGTAAAGCGTCTCCAAGCCGCGGCCGAAGCTGCGATCGACACCGCCGCGCTCGCGCACCGCGCGGATGTAGGGACGGAAGGTGCGGTAGATCAGCTTGACGTCGATCTCGATCGACCGGCGCAACAAATCGCGGTGGCACAAATCGGTATCGAGGCACCGGCTGAAACGCTCGAACGAGCGGATGAGGGCATCCGCGGGGCCATTGAGTTCGCGGCTGCGCAAAAAGGCGATCAGCGATTGGTCGCGCTCGGCGATCAGCTCGGCTTTGCGGGCGTCGTCGCCGGTTTCCATGATGGAGCTTTGCAGCGGACGGATCGCGTCCCACCACGGCTTCAAGGCGCTCGAGAGGTCGGTGTAAGCCCGATAGCCTGGCGAGACCTGGAAGGTCGACAACAGGTCTTCGGTGTAGGCGATTTGTTGGCGCTCAGCGGCGACATCCGCGCCGAACAGCTTGTCGAAGGTGTAGACCCCCCAGCCGGTGAGCGCGACCAAGAGCAAAACGACCTCGCGCAGGCCGATCGGCGCCGTCCAGCCGCGCAGCCACGCCCCCGTGTCGCCAACGCGCGCGGACGGGGGCCGCGCGGCGTCAGGGCGGGGCGAGGGCGGGGGCTTCGACGGCGCGTCGACGATGGCGCGGCTCCTATTGGGCTTGGGGCGCTCGGCGGGGGTGCACGGTGGGCCTCATCGACGCGGTGGCCGCTGGCAGCACGGGCCGCCGCAGCACACGTCTTCCCAGGTCGGTCGCTGGGGCCGATTCTGGGCGTCCACCGGAGCCATGCCAACGAACGTGGTGCCGGCCACCGCCGTCAGCCAGATCGCAATGAGAAGCGCTTTGCGCATTGCCTTCACTCCAGGCCGCCCAAACGGCCTCTGCACGGGGCAGACCGTGCCGTTCCACCTAGGATATCGGTCGTCCAGCGCCGCTTGGCAATGGCTGACCGGTCCGCGTCATGATCGTGTCCTATCACCCTCAACATGAACGGTAGCCAAACGCCATGCTCAAGAACAAGACCCTCTTCATCACCGGCGCGTCGCGCGGCATCGGCCTTGCCATTGCGCTGAAGGCCGCCCGCGACGGCGCCAATGTCGTGATCGCGGCCAAGACCGCCGAGGCGCATCCCAAGCTACCCGGCACCATCCACACCGCGGCGGCGGAGGTGGAGGCGGCCGGTGGCAAGGCACTCGCCCTGCAGGTGGATATCCGCGAGGAGGCGGAGGTCAAGGCGGCCATCGACAAGACCGTGGAGACGTTCGGCGGTCTTGATATCGTCGTCAATAACGCCTCGGCGATCCAGCTGACCGACAGCCAAACGACCGACATGAAGCGCTGGGACCTCATGCACCAGGTCAACGCGCGCGGAACCTTCATGGTGTCGAAGTACGCGATCCCGCATCTGGCGAAGGCTGAAAACCCGCACATCCTGATGCTGTCGCCGCCGCTTGATATGAAAGAAAAGTGGTTCGCCGCGCACACCGCCTATTCGATCGCGAAGTATGGCATGAGCCTGTGCGTCCTCGGCCTTGCCGGCGAGCTGCGCCGTAAGGGTATCGCGGTCAACGCGCTGTGGCCGCGCACCACAATCGCCACCTCGGCGGTGAAGTTTGCGCTGGGCGGTGATGCCATGATGCGAGCGAGCCGCACGCCGGATATCCTTGCCGACGCCGCGCACGTGATCTTTTCCAAGCCGGCCAAGTCGTTCACCGGCAACTTTCTGATCGATGATACGTTTTTGGCGGCGGAAGGCTGGACCGACTTCGACCAGTACCGCGTTGACCCGACGCAAAAGCTGTTCGTCGACTTCTTCGTCCCCGACGACAGCGTGCCGCCGGCGAGCCTCGATGCGTTGAAGGGCTGAACTGCGCGCCGCGCGCTTGCGTGGCGGGCGTGAAAGCCGTATTCCCCCGCGACGTTTTGGACTTGGCAGTCACTCTCGGGGGGATCCGATCATGCCCGCTTACCGGTCTCGCACCACCACCCATGGCCGCAATCAGGCGGGCGCCCGCGGGCTTTGGCGGGCGACGGGGATGAAGGACGAGGATTTCGGCAAGCCGATCATTGCGGTCGTCAATTCCTTCACGCAGTTCGTGCCGGGCCACGTGCACCTGAAGGATCTCGGTCAGCTCGTCGCGCGCGAAATCGAAAAGGCGGGCGGTGTCGCCAAGGAGTTCAACACCATCGCCATCGATGACGGCATCGCGATGGGCCATGACGGCATGCTGTATTCCCTGCCCTCGCGCGATCTCATCGCCGACAGCGTCGAATACATGGTCAATGGCCATTGCGCCGACGCGATGGTGTGTATCTCCAACTGCGACAAGATCACGCCCGGCATGCTCAACGCTGCCATGCGGCTCAACATCCCGGCCGTGTTCGTTTCCGGTGGCCCGATGGAAGCCGGCAAGGTGGTGGTGGCGGGCATCACCAAGAAGCTTGATCTCGTCGACGCCATGGTGGCGGCCGCCGACGAGCGGATCGCCGAAGACGACGTCAAGGTGATCGAGCGCTCTGCGTGCCCGACCTGCGGGTCGTGCTCGGGCATGTTCACCGCCAATTCGATGAACTGCCTCACCGAGGCGCTGGGGCTTTCGCTGCCGGGCAATGGCTCGACGCTGGCCACCCACGCGGATCGCAAGCGGCTGTTCGTGGAGGCCGGTCACCTGATCGTTGATCTGGCGCGCCGGTACTATGAACAGGATGACGAGAGCGTGTTGCCGCGCTCGATCGCCTCGTTCAAGGCGTTTGAAAACGCCATGACGCTCGACATCGCCATGGGCGGCTCGACCAACACGGTGCTGCACCTGTTGGCTGCCGCGCACGAGGCAAAGGTCGATTTCACCATGGCCGATATCGACCGGCTGTCGCGCCGGGTGCCGGTGTTATGCAAGGTCGCCCCGTCGGTCGCCAATGTGCACATGGAAGATGTCCACCGGGCCGGCGGCATTATGGCGATCCTGGGAGAGCTTGACCGCGCGGGCCTGATCGACACCACGTTGCCGACCGTGCACGCCGCCTCCCTGAAGGACGCGCTGGATCGTTGGGATGTGATGCGCACCCAGTCGGAAGCCGTGCGCCAGTTTTATCGCGCCGCGCCCGGTGGCGTGCCCACCCAGGTGGCGTTCAGCCAGGAAAGCCGGTTTGACGAGCTCGACACCGACCGCGAGACCGGCGTGATCCGCTCCGCCACCCACGCCTTCTCTCAAGACGGTGGCTTGGCGGTGCTGTTCGGCAATCTGGCGGTCGATGGTTCGATTGTGAAGACGGCGGGCGTTGACGCTTCGATCCTCACCTTCACCGGTCCGGCGAAGATCTTCGAGAGCCAGGATTCCGCCGTGAAAGGCATTTTGGGTGGCGTGGTGAAAGCCGGCGACGTGGTGCTGATCCGCTATGAAGGGCCGCGCGGCGGGCCGGGCATGCAGGAAATGCTCTACCCGACCAGCTATTTGAAGTCGAAGGGCCTCGGCAAGGCGTGCGCGCTGATCACCGACGGTCGCTTCTCGGGCGGCACCTCGGGCCTGTCGATTGGCCACGTCTCGCCGGAAGCCGCCGAGGGCGGCCTGATCGGGCTCGTGGAGGATGGTGACACGATCGTCATCGATATCCCCAACCGCACCCTCAACGTGCTCCTCGACGACGCCACCATCGCCACCCGCCGCGCCGCCATGGACGTCAAGGGCAAGGCCGCTTGGAAGCCGACTGAAAAGCGCCCCCGGCAGGTGTCAACGGCGCTGAAGGCCTACGCGTCGATGGTGACCAGCGCCGCCAAGGGCGCGGTCAGGGATTTGTCGCATTTGGATGGGTGAGGACACTCCCACCAATTCTCATGTTTGCATCCGCTGATCGGTCGCCCCCCGCTCCCTGTCCCTCGCCCGCCAGGGGCGAGGGGACGCACGAATAGATCTGGTGCGGCATGGCAGCGTGGAGATCTCTTCAACCCAAGTTCAGGCGTCCCCTCCCCCTTGGCGGGGGAGGGACAGGGAGAGGGGGTGGCAAGAGGTGAAAAGCTATTTATTTGAGTTAATACTTATCATGCCGACGCATATACGTGCAGATAAAAATGCACTTTCTACTATTCAACTGTATACTCAATTGAGAACGCCCCCCTCATCCGCCCTTCGGGCACCTTCTCCCGCAAGGGGAGAAGGGCAGTCCAATCGGGTGTGATTTAGTCACCTCCCGCTTCACTTCACCTCTTTGGTCACCTGACAAATCCCCTGCAACGCCTTCCAGCCGGCGGCGTCCAAGGGCGGCTTGATCGTTTCGGGCCCTGGCTCCCGCGCCAGCGCACGGGCGCGATCGGGTGTGGAGGGGTGGGTGGAGAAGAAGTCGAGGAGGCCGCCGCCGGTTTGTTCGCCTTCGGTGATGCGGGCGAGGGCTTCGCCGAGCGCCTTGGGGGATTGGGCGACCTTGCGCAAGAGATCGGCGGCGTAGCGGTCGGCGGTGGCTTCGGCGTCGCGGGTGTAGCTGGCTTGGGCGAGGTTTTGCGCCACAGCCACCGCGATGGCGCCGCCGGAGAAGTCGCCGACCAGCACGGAGAACACGAGACCCAGACCGGCGGATTGGAACAGGCCATTGAGGCCGTCGCGGTTGGCGACATGGCCAAGCTCATGGGCAAGCACGGCGGCGACGCCTTCGGGTGTTTCAACCTTGTCCATCAGCGACGACAGGATCAGGATTTGCCCGCCGGGGAGCGCGAAGGCGTTGGGGACGGGGTGCTTGATGACGGTCACACGCACCGGCAATGGCAAATCGGCGGCTTCCAACAGCGGCGAGACGAGGCGCGTGAGGGCGGCCACACCAGCCGGGTGGGCACACTCGGCGGCGCCGACGCGCTTGCCGCCCAGAAAATCGATGATCTGCGGGCGCACGGATTCGCCCAGCCGCACCTCCATGTCATAGGAGACCAGCGGCACCAGGCGCTGGGCAATGGCCGGTACGCCCCAAATGATGAACGCGGCGAGCGAGGCCAGCGCCGCCACTGTCCAGCCGGCGATCTTGAAGCTGGTGGTTCGGTCGGCGGCGCCGAGCTTGCGCACGGGTCCCAGGGCCGAAAGCACCGCGTCGCCGGCTGCGATGTCGGTGAACTCCAGCCGGGCATCGGTGCCGGCCTCGTGGTGGGCGAGGCGCAGCATGCCCTTGGGCGCGTCGACCTGGCGCACGGACGCATAGGGCCAAGCCGCCAGCGGGACGTTGGTTGCCAGCTCCACCACCGTCATGGTGCCATTGGCGAGCCTCACGCCCGCCGGCCGGCCAATCGGGCGCAAGCCGTCAAAGAAGACGGCTGGCAGGAGGGGCGATGTCGGCTCGGTCATGGCGTCCCACTCGTGGTCATGGACAATTCGGTTTCCGGCACGCGCCGTGCCGGGAAGGGTGGCGAGGCGCTCGTGCGATATTCAAGTCTGCGACCCGCATCCCCTTGCGCAGACCCTCTTTTAGATGCCGCCGAAGTCCCAGCCGGCCGCGAAGTCGTCGCCGAACGCCGATTGGGTCGCGCGGCGGGCGACCACGTCGTCGAGGGCGTCGAGCCGGGTCACGGTGATCGAGCGGGCTTTCAGCGCGAAGATCGGTGCGGTCAAATAGACAATCTTGGCGCCGCCCATCAGCGTGATGACAAGCGCGTAGCCGGCAACGACGGTGGCGATGAAGGCATAGCCGCCCCAGTCGCCGCCCTCAAGCACGGCGAACGAGCTAAGCACGGCGGTCACGCCGAGCGCCAGAAGGCCCAACAGGATGATGAGGCCCAAGGTGACGAGACCCCAAATCATATAGCGCCCATAGATCGCGCCGGCGCTCAACGAGCTGGAAAATCGGGTCTCGCCGAGCGACGCCGCGGCGACGAATGCGCGGAACTCCGCGGCGCGATAATAGGGCCACAACAATAGGATCGCGCCGACGGACCACGAGGCGGCGCTGGCGATGGCGACTAAGGCCAAGGCGAGCTCGCGCGGGGCGTCGCGGCTCAGGAGGAAGTTGATGTCATCCTCGGCGTTGGGATCGAGCATCAAATAGCGCGGCAGATCCAGAAGACCGCCTTCCACCACGCCATAGACGATCGCAGCGGCGAGCGGCAGAATGGCGAGGGTCCAATAAATCCCGAAGGGCACCAGAAGGCTGGTGACCGACGCGGTGGAGCGAAACGGGCGATCGCCAAAGTAGGTGTTGTTGACCCGGTAGCGCTCCAGCGTGGCGCGCATGACCGGGAAAGCGAGGCCGAGTGTCACCAAAGTGAGCGCGACAAACAGCATCATCATGGTGGCGAACCACAGGCCGCTGCCGGTCTGGCGAAACCGGATGCCGCGCCACAAGGTGCGCGCCAGCTGATAGCCGCGCGAACGATAAAGCGTGAAGGCGAACAGGAAGGCGAGCAGGCCAACGAAGCCAATGCTGGACAAGTCCGACACCAGCCCCAGATCG
>CALSBD010000189.1:0-6558 GCA_943373055.1 Rhizobium sp. Q54 | reverse complement strand
CAACTATCGATGGCAACCGGTGCAGCCTTTTCGTAGCGGTTGGGATGCTCCTGCCGGAGTTTCCGCCAGTAGCGGTCCGGATAGCTGATATACTGGATCGCAAACACGTTGCGCGGCGCAGGCGGCGGTGGCTCGTTGCGGCTGCCGTTGGTCATGCGCAGATAGACAGCTTCGAAGGTGTTAAGGTCATCGGCGATGTGGAACGCAATGCCAGCGAAACCACGCACTTCGGGCTGACCGTGCCCATTGATCCGGGCTGCCAGATCCACCTCGATGGTGCCATTGGCAAACTCGATGGCTGGCATGGCGAAGCTAGGACCATTCCCCGCCGAACCCGGCACAAGCAGCGCCTTCTGGGCATCCTCGGTCAGGGTGACGGCAACCGCGTCACGCTCCTTGAAGCGCCCGGCAGCGACCTGCACCAGATTGGTTTTCAGGCCTTCGGTGGAGCGCAGCGGCAACGTCCGCGCGCCGCTGGTCTGGGCGAAGACTGGCTGGGTGGTCATGCAAGGGCCGAGCAATCCGCTTGCCAGACTTCCCAAGATGATGCCGCGCCGTGTCGACAGCGCGCCAGATGTGTTGAGAGGAGAGCCGATCATCGCCAATCTCCTCAGGACTTCAGGGCGCGCGAGAGGCCAAGGGTGAGCAGGGGCGGCATCCGGTAGTCCGGAAATGCCCTGGCGATTTCTTCGGTAATCGCCTTGGCCTGCTCCTCCTTGCCGATATTGGCCATGAGGAGCGGCTTGACCGCCTCAAGATAGTTCACGAGGCCCGCGAGGTTGGCAGGTGCGGTCGGCTCGCCATGGCCCGGCAGGATGACGGAAACTTCGCCGGCGCGCGTCTCCATCGCCTTCAGCGCCCCGACCCACTGGTCGATCTGACGGCTGACGACCGCATGGACCTTGTTGTAGACGATATCCTGCGCGATCAGGACGCCGGCCTGAGGCAATTCTATGGTCATGATCTCCGGCGCTTCAGTTTCAAGCACCGGGCGGAACCGGAACACCACACCGCTGATGGTTTCTTCCCCGGCGGAGATCGTGCCGACGATGGTCGGAGGTTTCGTCTCGACCTTGCGTTCGGCGACAACGGCTCTACCGCGCTCGCTGACGAACTTGCCGGTGATCGGCCCGGCATGAACCTCCGCGATTCCCGCATGATGGAAGCCGAACCAATGGTCCGGATGCGCATGGCTGAGAATTGCCCGGATCACCGGCTTGCCGAGCGAAGCCATGTAGCGCTTGAGCTCCTGTGCCGCCGTCGCAACGAACTGGCCATCTACCAGCACCAGCCCATTCTGCGTTTCGACAATGTGCGAGGTGACCATCGCACCCGAAGGCTCGGCCATGTAGGTGTGCACCCGCACACCGCCACGCTCAGTGACGAAGACCTTGCCCTTGAAGTCTGCCGGGACAACGCTGGCGCTTTGCGCGAAGACCGGGCCCGCGAGCAGCGACGTTCCGAGCAAGGCGAGCAGGGATCTGCGATCGAACTGGGACATGGCGCGCTCCTCACATTGATGACGAGCAGATCGATACGCTCCGACTTGAAATGCATCAAGTTCATAGTATTCATTGCTCATGAACAAGATCGATTTACGCCATGTCGACCTGAACCTCCTGCCCGTCTTCATGGTGTTGATGGAGGAGTGCCATGTTTCCCGCGCCGCCGAACGGCTCAGACGAACCCAGTCGGCCGTAAGCCACGCGCTCGAGCGCCTGCGCGAGCAGCTGAACGACCCGCTCCTGGTGCGCGTTGGCGGCGCGATGGCTCCGACCACCTACGGTCTGGAAGTGTTCGAGGAGATCCGGCCCATCCTGCAAAACATCCAGCGGGTTCTGTCGACGCGCGAAAGCTTTACGCCCGAGACGTCAGATCGGGTCTTCAACATTATCGTCCCGGACTTCTGGGCCACATCCATTGCTGCATTCGTGCAGAATGCGCAAACGGAAGCGCCTGGGGTTGTGCTCGCGTGGAGCGGGCCACGCGAAAACAGTCTTGTGGACCTCGCGAACCAGCAGGTCGATCTTGTCGTAGCGCCAAGCAGGCTGAAGGCGCCCGAAGGCATAGAGTCTCAGTCGATCGGTGGGTTGTCATGGGGCTGTTTCATGCGGCGGGGACATCCAGCGCTGGATGACTGGAGCGTGAAGGCTTGGCAGGCTCATCCGCATATCGTCGTGACCATTGGCGATAGGCTCCCGTCGCCTATCCAGGCCGCCAGCCACCCGATGGGAGTATCGCGGCGCGTAGGTGCCTTTGTTCCAACATTTGCCGCCGTGGCGCCCCTGCTAGCAAGTTCCGACATGATTGCAACCTTGCCGCGCCTCACTCTCGAAGAAGGCGTCCATAGCTATGGCCTCGCGTACAGGCCGCCGCCTTTTCAAATCGCACCGATCGATCACAGCCTTTTCTGGAGCGCCCGACGCACAAGCGACGCCGCGACGCGCTGGCTCATTGACCGCCTTCGCCCAGCGCTCGTGGCGCGGATCGTCTAGGCGTGCCGGCATTTCATTCGCTGCATTGGGATCACGTACAATCCAGAACCAAACGCTCGCGCCCCCCTTTTCTCGTGCAGTCATTTGTCCAGGCTGATCGTTTGCCAGCCCGCCGGTGCGCGCTTTTTGGAGGCGTGACCAGCACGGCCGGACGCGCCGTACTGGTCTGCGACGGCAGTGTGAGGCGGGCGCGCTTATCTCTTCACGACCGGTTGCAACAAGGCTGTGGGACGCCGGTCCGGGGTGCACATGTTGTTGTCGCGGGGGCGGACGCCGAACTGGAGGCCCGATGGGCTCAAGGCGAGCAGGTCGTGATCTTCCCGGCACACTGCCACCGGCTTCCAACCCGCGCACCCAGTTGCAGAGATATCCACCTCGACATTGTATTTGAGGCCACAGTTGGCGAAGCCAAACGCCGCGATCAGGCTCGCATCGGCCGTCAGCAAGGTGACGTATTTCACATCCTCGTAGAAGACCGCCTCGAACGCCCCGGCGACGGTGGCTGACGCGGCCCCAACCTCATAGGGCCCTTTGGTGCGAAAGCGGAACGTGGGGGTCTGCATGGCGGCATCGAGGGCGTGGGTAAAGACTAGGCTCCACGTCCCCTGGTCGAACGTAAACTGTCGGGTACCATAGCCACCATACCACGGCTCGGGCGCCGTACTGGCATAGGTGCCGGACAAACTTTCGAGTGCCGCGCGCCGGCACGGTGTCTTGGGCCGCGGCTGGCACCAGCAGCCCCAGGACGAGGGCGCCCAACAAGGCAGTTTTCGTAAGTTTCAACATTCATGCGTCTCCTTGTTGCTTGGATTGGTGCGATCAGCACCGTTCCATCACAAGGACGCGGCTGTGGGTCAGATTTCGACACACGGGGCACACCGAGCCTGTCGCACAGACGATGATATTTTCCCATCGCATTCGACAACGGTTGCCAACGACGGATTTTGGGAGAGGCCGTTATTCACATCGAGCGCGCGCCGGCGGTTCTGGGGAACCGGGTTTTCCACACTCAGTTCGTGGATATGGCAATTTTAATTGTATTCATACATAGATCCTCTCCAGATGGCAGCTTATTAACTTCCTCCGAAAGGCGTTATACAATCATAGTTTTATTCTTAATCGCATATCTATCTTTAGGTGTAATGTATATGCCCTAAAGGGCTGCATCTCAAGCCTACATGCCTGATATAAGTTCAGATAAAAGATGATCATTTCAAATATACTTAAGTATTATATAGTAAGACACGCTCATTTCAAAAATTAGCTTTGATTTATGGCACCTTCGTAAAGCAACCTTCCTCCTAGGATACCAAGAATCAGGGCGACAATCCGATCTATAATAAATTTTGCTGATAGATAGGGCTCGCGCGGCTTTCTAAGCGAAAAGAAGACTGCCACAACGGCGTACCACCCGAATTCTACGAAAAAGACACCTGGCACAAGTGCGAGAGTAAGGCCTACCGGAGGGGCGGCCGGCAGAAATGCCGTAAAAATGCTTCCGTAGACGATCGCGGTTTTGGGATTGCTGATCTGGGTCTTCAACGCAAGCCAGAATGCCTTTGTGCTTGACAACACTTGCACATCGGGGTCGACACGGACGGTCATCGTTTCGCGGGCGCCACGCCATATCCGCCAAGCGAGGTACAAGAGATACAAACCGCCGCCGATCTTCAATGCGATATAGAGCGCTGGAACAGCAATCAAAAGTGCCGTCAATCCTAGCAGTGCCAGGAGCGCGAAAATCGCTCCACCCACTCCCATCCCGAAAGCAGACGCCAACCCTGCCTGCCGCGAGTGAACCATAGCCGTGCGACACACCAAGATAAAACTTGGACCGGGGCTAATCGCACCGGCAAGGAGCGTGCCCATGATTCCAAAATATATTGCGGCAAACTCCATGGTGTCCTCGCTTTATCCCAAGGCACCGCAATCAGAACTGCAGCTCTGACATGAATGCGGTATTGCATTGTGCAATGCGATGCGTGTCCTCGCGGGTCAGATTGCTATCCGGCAAATTCTGAATTGGCGGATGCGAGCTCTCCTAAAAGCGGCCGCGCACGCGCAATCTGCGCTCCACCAACCAAAACCAAAGGGTTCGAGTTGCTCTCAGTGAACCCGATTGAGCAGGCCTAAGCCTCACCTGCCATGGTTGCATAACTATCAGCGACTGCAAAGTCTTTCTTTATCCGTACATATTCTGATGAAAGTCGCATAAGGAGCGGTTGTTACTTGCACGAGCGGGACGCGCCCGTCCCGCTCGCTCACTTATTGTTCAATACCATCCAGGGCGAACCAACTGGCCTGTCTCGTGTTATTCACTATGCTGGTGAGCCGGTTAACAATTAACCCTTTGACACCAGCGGGTCACGGAAGCACGGGGACAGCTGCCGAGGAGCACCAAGACTATGGCGGGCATTCTACCGTCATCCGACCGCTTGGCGGACCGCGTCAGCAAGCGACGTGGTGGGGCGGCCGATCAGGCCTGAGAGCGCGCCTCCCTCGTCGTGCAGGGCGCCGCGGGCGGCGTGGGCATCGGCGTCGGCAATGGCGGCCGCCAGACCCTCGGGCAAACCAAAGCTTTTGAGGATGTCGGCATAGGTGGCGGGTGGCAGATCCTGATAGGGGATGGTGCGGCCAACCGTGCGGGATAGCTCGGCGGCCAGATCGGCCAAGGTGTAGCTTGCGTCGCCAGCCAGTTCATAGATGCGGTTTTCATGGCCCGGTTGGGCAGCAACCACGGCGATCGCCTCAGCGAAGTCGGCGCGGGTGGCGGTCGACAACCGCCCTGCGCCGGCGCTGCCGATCACGGCTCCGGCCTTGAGGGCGGCGGGCAAGCTCGCGGTGTAGTTTTCGGTGTACCAGCCATTGCGCAAGATGGTGTAGGGCATGCCCGACGCAATCAAATCGCCCTCGGTGACCGCGTGGTCGGCGGCCAAGATGAGCGGCGAGTTCGGCCCCTTCAGAATGCTCGTATAGACCACGCGGCCAACGCCCGCCGCCTGAGCGGCGGCGATGATGGCGCGGTGTTGACCGGGCCGATCGTTGAAATCATTGGACGAAATCAAAACCACCACATCAAGCCCCGCGAGCGCGGCGGCATGGGTTGATGGGTCGGTGTAGTCAAGAGCGCGGGTCTCGACATCGAGATCGGCCGCACGGTCGGGCGTACGGGCCAGGGCGACAAGGGCCGCATCAGGCGCGCGGAGTTTGAGGGACTGCAAGGCGAGTCGGCCGAGCTGGCCGGTGGCACCGGTGACACCAATCTTCATGGGATGGCTCCGTTTGAGGCAAACAACAGGACACCTCCCAGCTAGTGGACAAACTTACGGGAAGTAAGTACTTACAAAAAAGTAAGCGTCAGTTTTTTGCGACGCCGATGCGAGGTGAGCCATGCCCGTGCCGTCCTGGAGTGATCTCACCAAGGGGCCGCTAGCGCCCGATGTGATGGCGGCGGAATGTCCGTCGCGACGGGTGTTGAGCCATGTCACGAGTCGCTGGGGCCTGTTGGTGCTGGTCGCGCTGCGCCCCGGCACCTTGCGCTTCAGCCAATTGAGGCGGCGCATTGGTGGGGTGAGCGAGCGCATGCTCGCCCAAACGCTCCAAACATTGGAGGCCGACGGCCTCATTGAACGCACCGCGCACGATGTCATCCCCCCGCACGTCGACTATGCCCTCACCCCCTTGGGCGCGGAGGCAGCCGACAAGGTGAATGACCTGTGCACCTGGATCGAAGCCAACTTGGACCGCATCCCCAGCGCGCGGGACAGTGTGTCGTGATCGACGCCGGACACAAACTCAGCGGTTGACGTGCGAGCGAACGTTGCGGCAAGGGCCTGAGATCGGCTTTTCTGATGCATACTTTAAATGTGTCGGCGAATACGCGACGCCGCATCATCTAGATCATCGTCGATACGACCCGAATTGCGTCACGCTGGATTGTAACAAGATTTACATCTTCTGCGCGGTTCCCCTTGCTTCTCCCGGGTCTTGTCTGGGCTCGCGGCGCAAAGCGTCGATCGGCAATTCAACCTCAAAGGCCTGCAACACATAGGACGCTAAACGC
>CALSBD010000188.1:0-6564 GCA_943373055.1 Rhizobium sp. Q54 | reverse complement strand
CCCCGCGCCGCTGCCGCCGCCGCCTCCGTGCCGGCATGTCCACCACCAATCACCACCACATCATAGGTCACGGGCTACACCCTCATGCTCGAAACCCGACAGCTGATCCCGTGTCTGTAGCTCAGGATGCGGCGCCGGAAAAGCGCTGTTGTAGGCGCGACACCCGACAGGGTTGATGCACCAGGAGATTAAACGAAGGGCCGGGATGGGGCGGGCCGGTTTCACGGTGAAACCGGGGTGGATCACCCGGACGCAAAGGGCGTTAACGAGGCTTGCGGGATGCGGACGCAAGGCACCGGCGACGATCGGTTTAGCCGTACCGGTTGGACATTCCAAATCCTGAATCAAATCGAGTCCGAATCGATTCCTGTTTCACGTGAAACAGCCCCATCACTTCCCAATGCAGAAGGTGGAGAAGATCGCACCGAGCACATCCTCAACGCCAATCGCACCGGTGACTGTCCCCAGCGCGTGCGCCGCCTCGCGCACATGCTCGGCCACGAACTCAAGACCCAAAGGACGGGCCCGAAGCGCCGCGTCCAGCGCCTGGCGCGCCGCCTCTATGCCCATCCGCTGCCGCTCATGCGCAACGAGGCCATCGCCCGCGCGCGCCACCCAGCTGTCCGCGAACGCGGTCAAATCGGCAACGAATCGATCAATCCCTGCCCCGGTCACCACGGAGACCGCGTGCCGGTCATTCCTCTCTTTCGGATCCGAATCGACTCCCGCCGAAACAAATTCCACGCCCGCACCAGCCGCTTCTGCCCCCATGACCCGATCGATTTGGGTCCGAATCGACCACACTTGGGCCGCCGTCTGTACGGCCTCATCCATCTCGCACGGCTCATCGGCCCGGTGCAGCCACAGTACGAGGTCCGCTTCACCCGCCCGGCGGCGGGCCCGCTCAATGCCAACTTGCTCGATCCGCCCTTGCGCCTCGCGCAACCCCGCGGTGTCAACCAACGTCACCGCCAGACCGGCAAGCTCCAGCCGCACCTCGATCAGGTCCCGCGTCGTGCCCGCTTCGTCGGACACTATCGCCACGTCGCGCTGTGCCAACAGGTTCAACAGCGACGACTTGCCCGCATTCGGCGGGCCGGCAATCACCACCTCAAGTCCTTCCCGCACCCGCCGCGTCGCCTCTGCCGCGGTCAACAGCGATGCAAGCGAACGCTCCAGCGCCGCGATCTCCTCGAACGCCTGATCGACCACCGAGCCGGGCACATCCGCCTCATCGGTGAAATCAAGGTCCGCCTCGATCCACGCCAGACACCGGATCGCCGCGTGCCGGGCGTCATTCAAGCGATGGCCCAATTCGCCGCGCGCCACCCGCACGGCAAGTCGCCGCTGCGCCACCGTCTCCGCCGCCAGGAGATCGCCGAGCCCCTCGACCGCAGTCAGATCAAGCCGCCCGTGAAGATGGGCGCGGCGCGTGAATTCGCCCGGCTCGGCGAGCCGAGCGCCGAGCGCGCTGAGCTCCTGGAACAACGCCCGCACCACCGCACGGCTGCCATGGACCTGGAACTCGACCACATCCTCGCCGGTGAACGATCCCGGCCCGGGAAACCAAAGCACCAAGCCCTGGTCGATCTCATCTCCGGTTCGGCTCCGAATCGATCGCACGACCGCGCGGCGCGCCGGCGGTACCGAACCGACCATCGTTTTCAGAACCGCCCGGCACCCCAGGCCCGACAAGCGCACCACCGCAACGCCGGCAATGCCCGCACCCGACGCCAACGCATAGATCGTCTGTTGCCTCATGCTCATTCCATGTCCCGCGCCGCCTGTTAACCGCCCAGCCCGCACGGCCCTTGTCTTATCAAAAAGGCCGGCGGATCGCTCCACCGGCCTTGCTGTCGTTTTGTCTGCGAATCGACCGTGGGTCGGTCGATCAGGTGTTCATGGAATCGAAGAAGTCCGAGTTCGACTTCGTCTGGCGCAGCTTGTCGAGCAAGAACTCGATGGCATCCACCGTGCCCATCGGCGTGAGGATGCGGCGCAGGACATAGGTCTTCTTGAGCTGGTCCGGCGGCACCAACAGCTCTTCCTTGCGGGTGCCTGAGCGCGTGATGTCGATCGCGGGGAACACGCGCTTATCCGACACCTTGCGGTCCAGGATGATTTCGGAGTTACCAGTGCCCTTGAACTCTTCGAAGATCACTTCGTCCATGCGGCTGCCGGTTTCAATCAGCGCGGTCGCGATGATGGTCAACGAGCCGCCCTCTTCGATATTGCGCGCCGCGCCGAAGAAGCGCTTGGGTCGCTGGAGAGCGTTAGCGTCGACACCGCCGGTGAGCACCTTGCCCGAAGACGGCACCACCGTGTTGTAAGCGCGGCCCAGGCGGGTGATTGAATCGAGCAGGATCACCACATCGCGGCCATGCTCGACCAAACGCTTGGCCTTTTCGATCACCATCTCGGCGACCTGAACGTGCCGGGTGGCCGGCTCGTCGAAGGTAGAGGAGATCACCTCACCCTTCACCGTGCGCTGCATGTCGGTCACTTCTTCCGGCCGCTCGTCGATCAAGAGAACGATCAAATAGCATTCGGGGTGATTGGCGGTGATCGACTTGGCGATGTTCTGCAAGAACACCGTCTTGCCGGTGCGCGGCGGTGCGGTGATCAGCGCGCGCTGGCCTTTGCCGAGCGGTGCCACGATGTCGATGATGCGCGAGGAGAGATCCTTCGTGGTCGGATCGCCCGTCTCCATCTTGAAACGCTGGTTGGGATAGAGCGGCGTCAGATTGTCGAAGTTGATCTTGTGGCGCGCTTTCTCCGGCTCCTCGAAATTGATCGTGTTGACCTTGAGGAGCGCGAAATACCGCTCGCCTTCCTTTGGGCTGCGGATATGGCCTTCGACCGTATCGCCGGTGCGCAGGCCGAAGCGGCGGATCTGCGAGGGCGAGACGTAAATATCATCGGGCCCCGGTAGATAATTGGCCTCGGGCGAGCGCAGGAAGCCGAACCCGTCCTGCAGCACCTCCACCACACCCTCGCCGATGATCTCGGTGTCGCGGGCGGCGAGCTGCTTGAGGATCGCGAACATCAGCTCCTGTTTGCGCATCGTGGAGGCGTTCTCAACCTCCACCTCCTCGGCAAAGGCGAGCAACGCCGGGGGGGACTTCGACTTCAAATCTTGGAGCTTAAGCTGCTGCATGCGGGAATCCGCTTTGACGGGAACGCGGGACGACCAGAAGGGCCGGACCGGTTCGGGAGGGACGATCGGGACGACGGGAGAACCGTGGAGTTGTTGGACGACGGCGTTTGCGAGCCCGTTCGTCCCGGCCTTTGAGCCTGATCCTGGTGCCTGTTCGGAGTGTTCGACGTGGTCGAACCCGACGGCGCATCGGCCAAAAGGCCCCTCCACTGGAAGAGAGGTTAAGACACCTTAGTCGCGCGCGCTGATTCAGGCAAGCGATGATCGTCACCTTCGCCCTGCGGCAGGACGTTCCGACCGCGAAAATTTGGCTGTCTGGCTCAAATGTGAACGATTGCGGCGCCGTGAATCAGCGATCTCGCTGCGGCAGCGCGTTGCCGTCCTCGTCAAACAGCAGGCCCACCTTTACCGCGCCCTTGCCAAACTTGTCGCGGATGCGGTCCATCGCTTCTTCCGCCTGCGCCCGCCGCGCGCCCGACGGATCGACGAGATCGGGTGGGTCCGCGGTCTCCAGCGGCACCAGTTCGCTCACCCCGACGCCGAGCAAACGATACCGCCGCCCGTCGCACTCCCGCCGCAGCAACTCGTTCGCGGTGCGGAAAATGCGATCGGCGAGCGCGGTCGGCACGCCAGGTTGGCGCGAGCGGGTGATGATGCGGAAATCCGGTGACTTCAGCTTCAGCGTCACCGTGCGCCCACCAAAGCCCGACCGCTTCAGGCGCGCCGACACCCGCTCCGAAAGCTCACGCAGCACTTTCTCCAGCGTGCGATAATCGGCGATATCCGTGTCAAACGTTGTTTCCGCCGAGACCGACTTCGTCTCCCGCTCCGGTGACACCACCCGGCTGTCTTCGCCGCGCGCCAAGCGGGCGAGCCGCAAACCCATGGCGCCGTGGCGCCGCATCAGATCGGTCTCATCCATCGTCTGCAGCTGAGCGATCGTTTTGATGCCATCCGCCTCCAGCTGCGCGGCCATCGCCTTTCCCACGCCCCAGATGAACGACACCGGCCGCGGCGCCAGACACGCGGCGGCATCCTTGGGGTCCAGCACCGAAAACCCGCGCGGCTTTTCCAGGTCCGAGGCGATCTTGGCGAGGAACTTATTGCCCGACAGGCCGATCGACACGGTGATCCCGATCTCATCCTCCACCTTGCGGGCAAAGCGGGCCAGGGTGAGCGCCGGGCTTGCCTGATGCAGCGCGGCCGTGCCGGTCAGATCCAAAAACGCCTCATCGATCGACAATGGCTCCACCAAGGGCGTCAGCGTCTCCATCAGCCGCCGCACCTCGCGACCGACGCGGCTATACTTCTCCAGGTTCGGCTTGATCACCACCGCGTCGGGGCAAGCGGCGAGCGCCTTAAACATCGGCATGGCGGACCGCACCCCATGGACGCGTGCCACGTAGCATGCGGTCGAAACCACGCCCCGCTTACCGCCGCCGATAATCACCGGCTTGTCAATCAATGAGGGATCATCGCGCTTTTCGACCGCGGCAAAAAACGCGTCGCAATCGACGTGCGCGATCGAAAGCTGATGCAGCGCAGGATGAGACACCAGCCGCGGGCTGCCGCACGACGGACAGCGCGTCGCCCCGGCGCGCGGGGTCGCCAGACAATCCCGACAAATGGCCGCTTCGAACTGCATGGACAAAAAGGTGGCGCGATCCCCCCGCGCGCGCAAGGTTTGACACACCGGCGTCAAAACAATCTTGTCTTGCGAAGCGGTGGGTGCGCCAAAGGGGGCGATGGTTTTCCATCAAGGGAAGACAATCCACCGCCCGTCCGCTACGTATCCAGTGACGACCTCTCACCCGGCTCCTGCTTCATGACCTCACTCCAGTCCCAAGCGACCCCTGGCCTTGCCCGGCTCGAGCCTCACGCCTTGCGCGGCTTGGTGATGGGCGAGGTGCATGCCCGTCCGTTCCGGCTCATCGATGGGCCCCGGCTGTTCCTGCACTTGGGCTTTGACGTGTCCTCGAAGGCATCAAGCGATCGCGACCGCAAGCTGATCGAGGCCTTGTGCCATGCCCAGGGCGCCACGCCGCCAGGACCGGAAGCCCGCCACCATGTGATCGCCTTCAGCGGCGGCACCTTGAAGTGGGAGCGCTTCGCCGAGTTCGCGACCTATAGCTGGGACACGGTGTTTGACGGCCGCGCCAGCGGCTATTCGCTGTTGCCGCCGGGCCAGCCGTTCGGCACCCATTTCAACCAGCCCGGTCCGCTGGTGGTCGCGGTCCGGCTTGACTTCGTGCCCGACGACAGCCGCGGCCTGCAGACCGAAACCGCGGGCTTTGACGCCACCAGTCTGTGCGTCGCCGAAGTGGTCGATGGCCGGGCCATTGCTGCGACCGACTTCCGCGCCGATGGCGACGGCAAGGTGCGCATCCTGGTGCTCGACCGGGGCTTGGCACCCAACCAAGCCGGCGCGCTCTTGCAGCGGCTGTTGGAATTGGAAACCTATCGTATCTTCGCGCTCATGGGCCTGCCCGAAGCTTATCGCGTGGCGCCGAACATTCGACGCATCGAAACCGAGCTGACCGACATCACCGCCGAGATCCGGGCCACCGAAGGCCTGGAAGCGAACCGCCGGCTACTCGGTCGCCTATCGCGCCTGACCGCCGACCTGGAAGCCGAGGACGCCGCGTCGTCCTATCGCTTTGGCGCCAGCCGCGCCTATGAACGCATCGTGACCGGTCGCCTGCAGGCGATCAACGAGAAGCCGGTCGCCGGCTTTCCCACCTGGTCGTCGTTTCTGTCGCGACGCATGGACCCGGCCATGCGCACCATTGAGACCTTGCAGGAGCGCCAGGGCAATCTATCGCGCAAGCTCGCCCGTGCCGCCCAGTTGCTGCGCACCCGCGTGGACATTGATGTCGAGCAGCAAAACCGCGAGCTGCTGTCATCGATGAACCAGCGCGCCAAGCTGCAGCTGCGCCTGCAACAGACCGTTGAAGGCCTGTCGATCGCGGCCGTCAGCTATTACGTCATTGGCCTGTTCGGCTACTTGTTCAAGGCGGGCAAGGAAGCCCACCTCTATCCCATCGATCCCTCGATCCTCACCGGCATCGCCGTGCCGATCGTGGTGTTCGGCATCGCCCTGATCGTGCGCAACATCCGCAAGCACCACGCCGAGACCGACGCCAAGATCGATCCCGAGGGCCCCAGCGAGCCCGATACCAACCCGAAAAGCTGACGCCGCCGGCACGGCTGGATCGTGATCAGCGAATCCGCTCCTCGCCCACCCATGCCGTTCTTGCCCCCGCGCATTGACGGGCGCGGTGGGTCGTCGGCATTGTAGCGGGGTTGGTCTCCAATCGCGTTGCCATGGTGACGCTTCCCGTCTCACTCGGAGCCCTGGATGTCTGCCCGCCGCCGCCCTCGCCCCTGGATCGCACCGCTTGCAGCGG
>CALSBD010000187.1:0-6605 GCA_943373055.1 Rhizobium sp. Q54 | reverse complement strand
GCCATGTGATAGAGCGCCAGCATTGAGTGCGTCTTGCCGCCCCCGAAGTTGGTCTGCAGTTCGACGACCGGATCACCGCCAGTGCCGGACAGCCGCTTCGCGGCCCCGACCAGCAGCGCGCTCAAACCTTCGGTAAGATACGTACGGCTGAAGAACTGGCGCGGGTCGCGATATTCCGGCGGTGCGCTGCCCGAATGGACCTTGGCGAGGTCGGCCGCGAACTCGGCCTGCTGGAACTCGCCGGTGGCGACATCCTGGTGCGGCTCGACCACCTCGCGCCACGGCAGAAGCCCCGCCACCGTTTCTACCGAGATCTCGAGGCGCTGGGTTTTCCGCCGCTCCTCATTGCGCTGAAGCTCGGTAAATTTCGTACGGAGGATGGTATCGCGCATCTTGCCGAGGAGCTCGGCCGTCTCGCCGGCGCTGATCGCCTCCATCAAACGACGCATAGAATCGAGCGCGCGCTCGGCATCGTCGTAGGTGAAGGTCTCGTTGTGCGAGAGTTTGTTGCGGACGTCGCCCAGTTCGTTGACCAATGAGCGTTCGGCGCGGCCGAGAACCGCCTTGAACGCCTCACTCCAGAAACGATCCATCGCATTGAATAGCGCAGCTTGGTCCCAGCCGACCTCACCATTACTGTTCGGCCGCAGGCTCGGCAGCTTCTCGATGACCTGGATCTGCCAATGCCCCTTGAGGGAGGTTTCGAGCCGCTTTTCGACGAACGGGATCAGCGCCGAAGGCAGCAGCTCCATCCCTTCAAACACATATTGGCGGGTGCTTTTTGCCACGTTCCGTTACCCCTTAAATATCCAGCCGAATCTGACGATCGCCGCTTGTGTCGTGGATGGCCGCTGCGGCCTTTGTCAGCTCGGTCCAATCGGCGATGAGGGCGTTGTAGGCTGTGGCCTCCTTCGCATCCTTCCGCTTGTTGGCGCTGATGTCGTAAAGGCAGTAGGCGAGATCCTTCACGGCCTCGGCCTGGGCGCTGATCTTCTTCAACAGGACGGCAGTATCGTGGGAGATGCCGTTCCTTTCGTGAAGCCTGACAACGTGCTGGAGGCACTCCCAGACCGTGAGGTGCCGGTCATCTTCCGGGTCCCAATGCTCGTCGAGTTCGTCACGGCCGAGGATGCGGACCTTGCCAGCTGCGCTTTCGACTATACCGGCGTGTTTGACACTATCGACAGAGATACCGCGCGCGCGGGCAAGATTGTCTGCGACACCGTAGTCCCCTTTGCCATTGCCGTGCTGTTCGAACCAGGTGATGGCGAACCGCGTGTCCGCATCGAACTCCCCCTGGATGCCGCCAAGATATTCATCAAGTTCCCTGTTGATGAGCTGAAGAGCGGCTTTGACGCTCATCGGGCTGTCGTCGGATTCAAGAACGGCCTTGTAGCGCGAAAACACACCCATGCCGGGACCGATGGCCGATTGCGGCATATCCGCCGGTGCGATGTTAGCGGCCTGAAGCTCAGAGATCGCCGGCGGCAGCTCACGTTTGAGCGCGCGAATGAACTCGGCGCGAGTAATGCTCTCAGCCGTAGCTTCCTTCCTGCGGCAAACGAGGACCACTGAAGTCGCAAGCGCATTAGTACCAACGCTAATTGTTCGCCCAGCGCGTTCCGTACGAACCGGCCAAGTTCCGACGACCGAAAGGCCCGAATTAATAATAGCTTCCAAAAAAGTCGCCCATCCAGATGACGTAAGTCCATCCTCCGCCATTTCGCTTTGTTTGAAGGCATAATATATGGTCGCCGGTAGATTATGATCGAGTTGTGCTGCGATGTTGAAAAATGCCTCTGTCATTCCATTCAGGAAATAGTTTTCAGCCGCCCGCCGATTCTTGTGCCGATGCGGCATCGCCACCAACTCGTCAGATTTTGGAACGGTAATGGTTGAAAAAACTTCAGGGAAAATATCCCCAACCGACCGTTTCAGCCACACATAGAAATAATCCGAAAGATCAGCATAGCCGATGTTATCGTAGTACGGCGGATCGGTTGAAAGGCAGCATGCCGCTGGCATTGTCGCAAATCTTGCATCCAACTGTTTGATGCTTCCGGATCCAATGGCCGGAAGTTCAGACAGTGACTTCACAACCCAGTCAACCGCGCCGCCAAAATTTCCGGTCGATGAGCTAAATACATTACACTCAGCAAAATCCCACGTCATCGCGATCGCTTGACGAGCAAACGTAAAGCGAATGAACCCACTAGTGGACCAAGTCGCAATAGTGCTCCATGCGTCGGCGCATCTATCCAACGCACAGGCCAAATAAACGCGCACTGCGTTCGCATACTCATTTGGATCAATTAAATCAGTCATGCCCTTGGCGCAGATATCCTTTATAATTTGAGATTTTAGCTCCTTCGCCACGTCAACAAATGTAGTCAAAGCTGTAGCTTGCCGTCTCGTGAATGCATCCCCCCAAGTCGTCATCCCATACATGGGAAGCCTATCAACTTCATGAGAGGGGGTCGTTACTAACTCTTCAGGCAGCCATTCCGGTTCACACAGGAAAGCCGCCTGCTCCATCTCGAATGTCGGGGAAATAAAAACGCGACCGCGTGTGCCCTCAACGACAACAGCCATAAGTCGCTGCCCCAAAGAGTTTTTTCTGGCAGACTCTCGAATATAGTTGAGAGGCATGGCGCTATTTGACACCAAGCATGTTCCCCCATGCCTGTTAACAGTGCCATCCAATCTACTTGCCTCTGGCAGCTTACCTGTCCGCACCTGAAATGAGTATTCTCTTCCGTTGACTATCGGTTCGACCCAAGCGCTATCACTGAGCTGGAAAGAGCGGACCAACGGAACTTGTACGCCTGCAAAAGCTGGGTCAGGACTCGGGACTGTCCGAGCCCAGATCCATGCAACTACCGTTGCCTTGCCACCGCCATTCTCCTTCGGCAGGTCAACCTGCGGGTAGAGATGCCCGATGCGCTCCCACGCCTTATCGCGCATCCACTCCCCGTAAAATTTGACGTCTTCCGCCAGGCCCTCGGCGTTTCGATAGAACTGCCGGTCCTTAGCGCCGGGATGGATCGGCTCCTTGTCCTTGAACTTCGGCGGGATCTCGATCATCGCCTTGCCGATCATCACCGCGACCGGGTTCAAGTCTGATCCATAGGCGGGCAGACCGAGACGTTGCGCCTCCAGCGGGATCGAGCCGCCGCCCGAAAACGGGTCATAGACCGGCGGCAGCACTCCGCCGCAGCTCTTGCGGATCTCAGCGCGGGCGCGCTCCAGCACTTCCTCGTTGGTCGAGTTCTCCCACTTCACCAAGTCCTCGATGATCCCGAACAAGCGCTTGCGCTCGGCTTCCTGCGCCTCATGCGTGGGGAACTTGTCGAGGTCGCTCGACGGATCATCCACGAGCTGGGCGAACAGCACGGCGCGGCAGGCCGCCAACGGCCGCCGCGCCCACCACAGATGCAGCGTGGACGGGTGTCCATGACGGATCGATTTTTCGCGTGCGGAGGCGGCGTTGATCGCTTCGAGCGGGATCGCAACCTCGATCAATTTCTTCTTGGCGTTAGTCGTCGAGGTCATAAACAAGCCTGTACGTTGCGGGGTGAATGGTCAGCTCGCCGCCGTCGCGCAATGCGCGTAGGCGGGCGCCCGTCATTTCGACGGGATCACCCTCGGGGTTGATGAGAATGAACGAATAGAGGTCGGGCTTCTGGTCGAGCAGCCCCCAGAGATCGGCCTCAAGCTGAAGCGGTTCGTGCTCCAGGCAATGATCCTTGGGATAGTAATGACGCAGGATCTCGCCGCCCGCCGAGCGGCGCTCCCATGGAAAACGCACACCGTTGCCGCGGCCGATCCAGCTTCCGTCGGCATGGAAAAAACGATCCTCGCCATCGGCCGTATAGCCTTGGGCCGATGCAAACCGCGCCATGACACTGGGACGCGGCGGCCTGGGCGCGGGCCTCGGCCGGGTTGCCGTCTCCGTTTCGATCAGTTCGGGGTCCGGCGCCTTCGCCGGCGGTTCGGGCTCCTGGGTCGCAGGCGTGTCGGCCTCCGACAGGTCGGGATCGTCCCCATCGACCGGGGCGACATCGCCATGCACGTCTTCGTCGGCCTCACCAATGCCATGATCGTCGTTGGGCACAACGCTAGGCTGGGCCTCGACGACGGGTGCGGCGACGACCTGCTCTGGGCCGAGCGTGAAGTTCTCCTCGAGATAATCCCGGATGTCGTCGAGCGAGCGCTCAAAAGAATAGGCCAGCGCCGCGCGAATATCCGCGCTCAGGCTCTTCCCGATCTCTTCCGGCACACGCTTGGCGAGCTTCGCCTTCGACAGTGGACTAACGAACAGCTTCCGGTCTAGCCACAGGATGTCAGTGAGCCGTGCCGTGCCGGCGGGCACACCGTCGAGGTAGGGAATGACCTCCAGCTTGGACGCCGGAACCCAACTCGTCTCAACGATCGTCTGCGCTAGGCCCCGCACGCGCTCGGTCTCGCCGGCATCGGCAAGCTCGATCCGCCCGAGCTGTGTTCCGAACGCCACCAACCAGGGGCGGCGATCCTCCATGCTGGCCAGAAGCGACGGTTGGTTGAACCGCTCCTCGACCAGGTCGGACAAGGCCGGCAAAACCGAGAAAGGCGGCGCCTGCACGACCTCCCCCGACAACCGCTGAAAATCCGCGGTCTTTCGCTTGACCCATTCATGCAGGTGACTCCACCGGAACAGGCTCTGCATGCTGAGGCCATAGGCCAGAGTCCCGACCGGCGCCCATTCGCCCAAAATATTGAGCCAGTGCCCGCGCTCCTCCCAGATGCGGGTCGGGTAGCGTACCAGCAGGGTGCGAACCCGCCGAAGATCGTCGGGCGACAACGCCTTCCCGGAAGCGAGGGTTTCCAGCCATTGCAGCGCCAGGTCGGCCGATGGACGGTCGGCGACACCGATACGATGCCACAGGCTGAGATCGAGCACGGAAGCACGCACGACCGCAGCGCCGGGAACATCCTCCTCATCCCCCGCCAGGAAGACGCCGCTCGCCGTCGTCCATGTCCCGTCCTGGGCAAGGATCAGCTTTTCGGTCTTGAAGGCATTCCTGATGTTTTGTGCATCAGCCGTCGAACAGCCGTCGAGCATCTGGTCAAGGCGACGATACCATTTCTCGACCTCATGCGCCGGCGCCCGGTCAGATTTCGCCAGGGCGCGCAGCCGGTCAAGCAAGCGGCCGGGTCCGCTGGGCGTTTTGCGGACACCAAGAAGGTCGAGCAGCGGCCGCGTCGTTTCCCGATCGAGCAGGCCATGCACGAAGGGCTCGACGTCAATCAGGGCTTCGGTTTCGGGCGTCCGACGCACTAGGTCGGCCGGAAGCTGGATCATGTTGCGCGTATCGGGCAGACAGGGCTTGGCGCGCAGCTTCATGAGCCAATCCGCCAACAACGGCTCCGAGCTGACCGATCGCGTCGATCCGGTAGTCGCCACCTGCGACAGCCGCATCGCCGAAGACCGGGACCAATAGGTGTCGCGCTGTTCCAGAATCTTCCCGACGATCTTGGCCCAGATACCTGGATCGGTCTTCGACAACGCCTCCCAATGCCGCCAGTAGTCGGCCGGGAAGTCCCAATCGTCGAGGACGAAGCTCTCCGTGACATAGGCATAGTAGAGCGCGTGGCGCTGCCCGCGCGCCTGCGCTTCCGACACCGCCCGCTGGCGCCCGTAGAGGCTGGTGCGCTTCGAGGCCAGCGGCGCCATTGTCAGCAATCCCGAACGACCCGACGAGACCCAGCGCAGCCAATCCTCCCGCGTGCAGGATTTGAAGCTCGCGACATATTTGCTGTGGAGGAGTTGGGTCTTGCGGATGGAGTCCGGCAACAGCTCATTGAGCGTACCGTTCTCGTCAAACATCACCCCCTTGTCGGTCACACGAAGCTTGAGGTCGGCGCAGGCATATCGGAAGGCGTCGCCAACAGTGACACCCAGCTTGGCCGCGATCTGGGCGATCTGAACGCACTCAGCGAGTTTGGCCTCACCGGCACCGAAATAGTCGGCGGCGACACGGTCGATGACGGCGTTGACGTCGCTCGTGCCGTCGAGGCCGATCTCCTCCAGCACCGCGAAAGCGGCCTCTACCGGTTCGTTGTGGCTTTCACCCTCGGCCTTATCCCGGCGCTGTTCCGCGAGGAACCGCGTCCAGTTTTGGTTGAGGACAACAAGGTGGCTCGCCAGAAATTCCCAATCCTCGTCCGACTGGAGCAATTTCTTCTCGCCGAGCCGAACGATCTCTGAGGCTGCATAGAGCACCTCTTTGCCCTGCACTGGGACGATGCGCAGCGCGTCGGCGTCGTGACACTGCCAGCCCGTCACCTCAGGCGCGATATAGGCCCAAAGGTTCAACAAGTGCCGCCACGTCGCAGGTCGCGGCAGGTGATGGCTGCGCAGGCGGTCGAGCAGATCCGACTTCGAGAACTCCTCGACCAGGCCCCAATGAACGAGCTTGGTCCGGTTCTTGGCCGAGACATGCTGGCACAGCGCCGGCCGTGACTTGGCATCGAGCAAGGCCATCGCCTGCTCCGCCGGCCAGATGTCAAAGACCGGCCGCGGAACCGTGATCGCGGCCTTGGCCTCGACCAGCTGCCCTTCCTCG
>CALSBD010000186.1:0-6610 GCA_943373055.1 Rhizobium sp. Q54 | reverse complement strand
ATGGACGAGCAGTGAGGGCGGGCGCTCGCCAAGCGCCCACCCTTAATTTTTGGCACAGCTCACCCGCCTCACACCGCCGGCCGGTTCGCCATCGCTGTGGCCATGATGGCTTCAATCTCGGCGCGTTCCGCCGCGTCGAGGGCAAGGCGCGGCGGGCGGGTGAGGGCTGAGCCGCGGCCGGCGATTTCCTCGCACAGCTTGATGCACTGGACGAGGTCGGGCCGTGCGTCGAGGTGCAAAAGCGGCATGAACCAGTCATAGAGCGGCATCGCATCGGCGATCTTGCCGGCCGCGGCGAGGCGGAACAGGGCCTCGCCCTCGCGCGGGAAGACGTTCGACATGCCCGACACCCAGCCGACCGCGCCCATGGCGACGCTTTCGACCACCACGTCATCGAGACCACAGAACGGGATGAAGCGGTCGCCCACCGCGTTGCGCAAATCGACGAAGCGACGGGTGTCGCCCGAGGACTCCTTGAAGCACACGATGGTGTCGACATCGGAGAGCGCGGCCAGCATCGCCGGCGTCACGTCGATGCGATAGGCGGGCGGGTTATTGTAGACCATGATCGGCGTATCGGACGCAGCGGCGACCCCGCGGAAATGGGCGATCGTTTCGCGCGGCTTGGCCGGATAGACCATGGCAGGCATCACCATCAGCCCGTCGACGCCGGCCTTGGTCGCCTCCTTGGCCATCTCGGCGGCCATTGGGGTGGTGTATTCGGCGATACCGGCGATGACAGGCACGCGGCTCTTGGCGATCGCGCTGGCCAGCTCCAAAAGCGCGACCTTCTCGGAACGGGTGAGCGCGGTGTTTTCGCCCACCGTGCCGCACATCACGAGGCCCGATACGCCGTCGCGGATCAACGCCTCGATGACCTTGGCCGTGGCATCGAGATCGACGGAAAAATCACTGCGGAATTGGGTGGTGACGGCGGGGAACACGCCACCCCACTGGGGCTTCGACGCCATGGAAGGCTCCTCTGGAACGCGATTGGGCAACAGCCGCGCCGACCGTGGCAGATCAGCCGGGATCGGGAAAGCCCTGTAACGCATGCCCCCTCCGACGGACTGGTCAGGCCCGACGGTTCGTGCCACGCTCCCGACGGGGACGCCGGAATCCACGCTGCCGCGCGGGGTGAGTGAACTGCTGCGGAAAAAGTTGAGATCGGGAGTGGCGAAATGGCCTTATCAGACTGGTTACAGGGCGACGGCCGGGCGGAGCAACCGGCCGGGACCGACCCCATTGTGCGCGCGGTGAGCGTCGATGATATCTCCGCGTGCCTGGTAGCGGGCATGCGCGACTTTCAGGCCGCCCCGATCTATGGCCTGTTTTTCGGGGGCGTCTATGCGCTGGGCGGGCTTTTGATCTTGTGGCTCGCTTTGAGCTATGAGCTGGCGTTCCTCGCCTATCCGCTGGCCGCCGGCTTCGCGCTGATTGGCCCGTTGGTGGCGGTGGGGCTTTACGAGGTCAGTCGGCGGCGCGAGACCGGGGAACCGCTGTCGTTTGGGGCCGTGATGGGCGCGATCGGCCGGCACGGGGGGCAAGAGATGGGCTGGATGGCGCTCGTCTCGGTGTTTGCGTTGATCATCTGGGTCTATGTGGCCGGCTGGCTCTACGCAATCTTCTTTGGCATGTCGGGGCTTGATTTCGGCGATATCGTCGACGCGGTGTTCACCACGCCGCGCGGAGCGGCGTTCTTCGTGATCGGCTCGTTGATCGGCGCAGGGATCGTGCTCGTGGTGTTTTCCATCACGGTCGTCTCGTTTCCGCTGATACTGGATCGTGACACCGATTTCGTGACGGCGATGATCACCAGCGTGCGGGCGGTGTCCAAGAGCCCGGGGCCGATGATTGGCTGGGGCATCTTCATCGCATTCCTGTTGGCGCTCGCGCTGTTACCGTTGTTCGCCGGCCTCGTGGTCGTGCTGCCGGTGCTGGGCCACGCCACCTGGCACCTTTATCGCCGTCTCGTGGTGCCTGCCGCGCCAGCGGCGTAACGGGCGCCGGCCGGTCGCACGGGCCCCCACGCCACCCGCTCCGCGCCCACAGGCGCGGAGAACTTTGGGTGCTGCGAAAAGGGGGGACCGGTTTTTCGCGAGAAGCATCCGAGCGCAGACCGAAGAGCCTGTTTGGAATTCCAAACAGGCTCTTAATGATCGTGGCTCCGCTCCCCCCTCCGAACACCCCACGCTGCCCCCACGGGCGCTCTTGCGTTTTGATTATTATGTACATACAAAATAATCCCATGGAATGATCGCCGATCGGCCCGCGCACGTGTTGCGGCCGTTGATGTCATTCGTGTGGGGAGCCGACCATGACCATAGTCTTGATGCCTGGCGCGGTGGCGCCGTCCGAGTGGCGCGCGCTGTATCGCGGCGCCAGCGCCACGCTGTCCGCCGCGGCGTGGCCGAAGGTGGACGCTAGCGCGGCTGCGGTCGCGCGCATCCTCGCCAAGGGTGAGCCGGTCTATGGCATCAACACCGGCTTTGGAAAGCTGGCGAGCGTGCGCATCGCCGACACCGATCTCGCCACGCTTCAGCGCAACATCGTGGTCAGCCATGCGGCCGGCGTGGGGGCGCCCATGCCGGCACCGATTGCCCGGCTGATGATGGCGTTGAAAATCGCAAGCCTTGGCCAAGGTGCCTCGGGTGTGAGCCGCGAGACGCTCGCCTTGCTCGTCGCCATGCTGGAGCGCGGCGTCACCCCGCTGGTGCCGTGCAAGGGATCAGTGGGCGCGTCGGGTGACTTGGCGCCGCTCGCCCATATGACGGCGGTCATGATCGGCCACGGCGAAGCCTGGGTCGACGGAGTGGCGCGCCCGGCCCGCGAGGCGCTCGCCGCGGTCGGTCTCGCCCCGGTCGAGCTTGGCGCCAAGGAGGGGCTTGCGCTCCTCAACGGCACGCAGTTTTCAACCGCTTACGCGCTTGCCGGCGCGTTCGAGGCCGAGCGGCTGTTTCACGCAGCCCTCGTCACCGGCGCCTTATCGACCGATGCGGCGCGCGGGTCGACCACGCCGTTTGACCCGCGCATCCATCAGCTGCGCGGCCATCGCGGTCAAATCGAGACGGCGCGCGTGCTCGACGCGCTGATGACCGGCTCGCCGATTCGCGCGTCGCACTTGAAGGACGATCCGCGCGTGCAGGATCCCTATTGCTTGCGCTGCCAACCGCAGGTGATGGGCGCGGTGCTTGATCTGTTGCGCCAGGCCACCACCACCTTGACGGTGGAAGCCAATGGCGTGTCCGACAACCCGCTCATTTTCGCCGAAGACGACACTGCGCTGTCGGGCGGCAATTTCCACGCCGAGCCCGTTGCGTTCGCCGCCGATATGATCGCCATGGCCGTGTGCGAGATCGGCTCGTTGACCGAGCGGCGCATCGCCATGCTGGTCGACCCGGCGCTATCGGCCCTGCCGGCGTTCCTGACGCCCAAGCCGGGGCTCAACTCCGGCTTCATGATCCCGCAAGTCACCGCCGCCGCGCTGGTCTCCGAGAATAAGCAGCGCGCTATGCCGGCCAGCGTTGATTCCATTCCCACCTCGGCGAACCAGGAAGACCACGTGTCGATGGCCGCCCATGGCGCGCGTCGGCTCATCGACATGATCGATAACGCGATCGACGTGGTGGCGATTGAGTATCTGGCCGCTTGCCAGGCGCTGGAGTTCCATGCGCCGCTCACATCGTCCACACCGCTGGAGGCTGCCAAGGCGTTGCTGCGCGCGCGGGTGCCCGCACTCGCCGATGACCGGCTGATGCATCCCGACATGGCGGTGGCCGCCGACCTCGTGCGCTCCGGCGCGCTGGCCGACGCTGCGGGCGTGCCGCTGCCGACGCTGTTCGAGGAGGCGCGCTGATGACCGCGTGGCTTGAGGTGCGCGCGGGCACCGCGCCCTTGATCGTCAGCTTGCCGCACACGGGCACCGACATCCCCGCCGACATCGCCCATCGGCTCGCCTCGCCATGGCTGGCGCGCAAAGACACCGACTGGTGGCTCGACGCGCTCTATCGGTTCGCCATTGATCTCAACGCCACGGTGATCCGCACCACGGTCAGCCGCACCGTGATTGACGTCAATCGCGACCCGTCGGGCGTCTCGCTGTATCCGGGGCAAGCAACCACCGAGCTGTGCCCGACCACCACGTTCGACGGCGAGCCGCTCTATCACATGGGCGAAGCGCCCGAGGCCGACGAGGTCGCCTGGCGCCGCGCGACCTATTTCGACCCCTACCGCGCCGCGCTAACGGACGCGATTGAGCGGCTGCGGGCCACGCACCCGCGCGTCGTGCTCTACGACGCGCACTCGATCCGCTCGGTAATCCCGCGTTTGTTTGCCGGCGAACTTCCCCACTTCAACATCGGCACCGCCGATGGCGCAAGCTGCGATCCGGCGCTGACTGCCGCCGTGGAAGCCGCCGTCGATGGCGCGCCGTTCACCCGCGTCACCAATGGTCGCTTTAAGGGTGGCCACATCACCCGCACCTATGGCCGCCCGCACGATGGCGTGCACGCCATCCAGATGGAAACCGCCTGCCGCGCCTATATGGCCGAACCGGGCGTACCCGACACCACAAATTGGCCAACGCCTTACGACGCAGCGTTCGCCGCACCCGCCAGCGCACGACTGAAAGCAGCGCTGTCGGCCTGTTTGGCGTTCGCGAGTGGGACAATCGGAAAATGAGAGCCAGCTAAGCGACTTGTCTTCAGCCGGTTTTGCTTCCCATCCGCCGGTTGATTTACGCGTTCGAGCGTTTTCCGATCTGATTGCATCAGACCGGCGCTCTCGGTTTGTGATATCGCACACTCGTTTCCAGGAACCGGTTTCCACCTCCTGGGACTGTGCTCTAGCGGGTGATCAGCGTGCCGACGCCATGCTCGGTGAAGAGCTCCAATAGAACCGCGTGGGGCACTTTGCCATTGAGGATGACGACGCCTTCGACGCCGCGGTCGAGGGCTTCGATGCAGGTTTCGACCTTGGGGATCATGCCGCCGGAGATGGTGCCGTCGGCGATTAGGCGGCGGGCTTCCTTGATGGTGAGCTGCTTGATGAGCTGCTTTGATTTGTCCAATACGCCAGGCACGTCGGTGAGGAACAACAGGCGCGTGGCCTTGACCGCACCGGCGACCGCGCCGGCGAACGTGTCGGCGTTGACGTTGTAGGTGGCGCCGTCCGGGCCCGGGCACACCGGGGCGAGCACCGGGATGATCTCCGATTTCATCAGATCAAGCAGGATCTTGGAGCGCACCATCTTGGGCTCGCCGACGAAGCCAAGGTCGACGATCTGCTCGATCTTGGAATCCGGATCGACCACCGTGCGGGTCAGCCGCTCGGCGGTGGCGAGGTTGCCGTCCTTGCCGGTCAGGCCCACGGCGCGGCCGCCGGCCTCATTGATCAGCTGGACAATTTCCTTGTTGATGGAGCCGGCGAGCACCATCTCGACCACTTCCACCGTTTTGGCGTCGGTGATGCGCATGCCGGCGGCGAACGACGACTTGATGCCGAGCCGATCCAGCATGGCGTTGATCTGCGGGCCGCCGCCGTGCACCACGATCGGATTGAGCCCCGAGAGGCGCAACAAGGTGATGTCGCGCGCGAAAGCTTGGCCGAGCGCCGGATCGCCCATGGCGTGGCCGCCATACTTCACCACGACGGTCTTGTCGTCGTAGCGCAGCATGTAGGGCAAAGCCTTCGACAAGACCGCCGCTTCGGCGATCATGGCATTCTCGGTCAAGGCCGGAGCGTCGGCGCGGGTGGTGTCGGCCATGGCGGAACCCTTCCTCAAAAGCGGCAGCGCCGCCTTTTAGACCAGCCGACGCCAAAGTGGAAACCGGAATTTTGCGCCCGCAGGCCGGGCGATGCCGACGACACGAAACCGGCCCCTCGCGCGCGGGCACGCTCGGCGCTACAAGGTCGACGCTCCCGGCGTGTGACGGGCGGGCGCGCCGATGGGGAGACGACTGATCTGATGGGACACCAGTCGACGGGTGAGGGCGGGGCGGCCACAGCCCCGTTTCGCGCGGATATCGAAGGGATGCGCGCGATCAGCGTGATCGCGGTCGTCGTCTATCACGCGTTTCCCACCTGGCTGCCCGGTGGGTTCACCGGCGTTGACGTGTTTTTCGTCATCTCGGGCTACCTCATCACCCGGCTGTTGCTTGCCGAATGGGGCGCGACTGGGCGTCTTGATCTGAGCGGCTTTTGGGCGCGCCGCATTCGCCGCATCCTGCCGATCGCAAGCCTGGTGCTGGTGGTGTCGATCGGCCTCATTCTGGCGATCCCCGCGCTGGATGCGCGCGCCTTGGCGCCGCACGCCATCGCGGCCGCGCTCTTCGTGCATAATCTTCATCAGGCCCGCGAGGCCGTCGACTATCTGGGCGCGGCGCACGGACACAACCCGCTCCTGCATTATTGGTCGCTGTCGGTCGAAGAGCAGTTTTATGTGCTGTGGCCGCTCTTGCTCGTCGGCCTGTTGTTGCTCGCGCGCCGGCGCGCTTCGCCACGGCTGGTGTTGATGGCAACGCTGGCGCTGGCGGCGGCGTCGTTCGCTTTCAATGTGGGACTGACGGCGCGCGATCCGGCGCTGGTGTTTTTCCACCCGCTCGGGCGGGCC
>CALSBD010000185.1:0-6646 GCA_943373055.1 Rhizobium sp. Q54 | reverse complement strand
ACCCGCAAGACCTGCTGGATCGAGCGCAGCCGCTACTGAGGTTCCCGACAGCCCCCCCGAACCGGAGCAACGTGAGCCGTCCCAAGAGCGCGAGGCGATGAACCGAGTTCGCCTTGCGCTCGCATCCGTTTGCATTCGTCTGTTTTGTTATAGAGAGCCGTCACATTCTCTTGCGCAGCGAACTCGCGACACAAAAAAGCGCGCCGGGGTGACCGGCGCGCTCGTGGTGTCTCGAAAGGCTCAGCTCAGTTGGCGGCGAGCTGCTTGGGCAAGCGGAACACCCACACCATGCCACCCTGGTTGAGGTAGTTGACCTTCTTGGCCACTTCACCACCCCACAGCGGCACCGCGCCACCCCAGCCGGAGATCACGGCGACATACTGCTCGCCGTCCTGTTCCCAGGTGACAGGCTGGCCGACGATGCCCGAGCCGGTCTGGAAGCTCCACAGCTTCTCGCCCGTGGTGTCGTCGAGGGCAATGAACTCACCTTCCGGCGTGCCGAACATGACGAGGCCACCGGCCGTGGTCATCACACCACCCCACAGCGGGGCGCCGTTCTTGTATTCCCACATCCACTTGCCGGTCGCCGGATCGATCGCCTTCAGGCTGCCGATATGGTCCTGGTAGTTCGGCTTGATGGTGAAGCCGGAGCCCAGATACGCAGCCCCCTTCTTGTAGGTGATCGGCTCGTTCCAGATGTCCATGCCCCACTCGTTGGACGGCACGTAGAACAGGCCGGTCTTCTGGCTGAACGCCATCGGCATCCAGTTCTTGCCGCCCAAGAACGACGGCGACGCGAACACCATCTTGCCCTTGGCGCCATCAGCGGCCTTGGCGGGATCGCCCGGGCGATTGTCCTCGATGAACACCGGACGGCCGTTCTTGTCGATTTCCTTGGCCCAGGAGATGTCCTTCACGAACGGCCACGCGTTGAGGAACTTACCATCGGCCCGGTTGAGCACGTAGAAGAAGCCGTTGCGGTCCGCGGTGGCGAACTTCTTGGCGCCGGACTTGTCGGTGAAGGCGACGACTTCGTTGACGCCGTCAAAGTCCCAGCCCTCGCGCGGGGTGGTCTGATAGTGCCACTTGATCTCGCCGGTGGCCGGGTCGATGCCCAAGCGGCTGGCGGCATACAGGTTGTCGCCCTTGTTGCCGTCGACCGGGGTGCCGGCGTTGCGCAGGTGGCTGTTCCAAGGCGCCGGGTTGCCGGTGCCGAACACGAGCGTGTTGGTCTCCGCGTCGTAAGAGCCGCCCAACCACGTCGCGCCGCCGCCCGTCTTCCACAGATCACCCGGCCAGGTCGCATTTAGCGTGCCGGTCATGGTGGAGGGCTTGCCGTTCAAGGTGCCCATGTGACCTTCGATCACGGGGCGTTCCCACACGAGGTCGCCGGTCTTGGCGTCGCGCGCCTGCACGGCGCCGACAATGCCGAATTCACCACCCGAATTGCCAGTGATAACGAGGCCATTCACGATCAAGGGAGCAGCGGTGTAGCTGTAGCCTTCCTTGTACTCAGCGATTTTCTTGTTCCACACGACCGCGCCGGTCTTGAGGTTCAAGGCGACCATGCGGGCGTCCAAGGTGCCGAAGTAGAAGTTGTCGCCATAGATGGCGCCACCCCGGTTGACCACGTCGCAGCACGGCAAGATGCCTTCCGGCAGGCGCGCGTCATACTGCCAGATTTCCTTGCCGGTCTTGATGTCGATGGCATAGGCGCGTGAGTAAGACGCCGTCACATACATCACACCGTCATGGATCAGCGGCTGGCTTTCCTGGCCGCGCTGCTTCTCGCCACCGAACGAGAACGCCCACGCGGGCACCAGGTTCTTCACGTTGCCCTTGTTGAGGGTCGCGATCGGGCTGTAGCGCTGCAGGTGGCGGCCCATGCCATTGGTCAAGATATCGCCAGCGGTTTCTTGATCCTTGGCGAGATCGGCTTCGGTCACGTCAGCCATCACTGGCGCGCTTGGAATGAACAGGGCAGCACACAGTACTGCGCTCAAGCGGTTCATCTTTTCCTCCCGTAGATTTACTTAAGTTCAAATCCAGCGGGCCCCCCGATGTACATTTGGCACCGCTCGAGGCCAAAACCGTATCCCTCACCTCTCAAGACGAACATTGCACCATAGTAGGAGGCTTATAAGCGCGTCTGCCGGGCTGTTCACGGCGACCCTAGACGCCTGGCGTCCTCGTCTAAGGTCCTATTCCGGTGCGGGCCCGGACATCCCATCATCACGACAAAATCAGATGGCGCCGTCTGCGGGGGCTCGCTTCTTGGGGGGATCGGGACCCGCAGTCCGGCGACGAAGCCATCGCACCATCCAACGCGCCGATCGGGAGGCCACGACCATGTTGGGACGACGTTATTCTCACGCCATGAGCCGCTTTGCTGGCCTAGTGGCCGCGACCGTCCTTTCGGTCAGCGCCCTGTCGGCATGGGCGCAAGAGGCGACACTGAAGATTGCGACCCAGCTGACCGGCACGGTCAATTGGGAGATCACCACCATCAAGGCGAATGGGCTGGATCGGGCCAACGGCTTTTCGATCGAGGTGCATGACGTCGACGCCGGCCCGGCGGCGCAAATCGCCATGTTGGCGGGCGAGGCGGATGTGATCGTCTCCGATTGGCTGTGGGTGGCGCGGCAGCGGGCGGAGGGGCGCGATCTCGTTTTCATCCCTTATTCGCGCGCGGTCGGCGCCCTTCATGTGAAGGCAGATAGCCCGGCGACGTCGTTGGCGGATCTTAAGGGTAAGTCGATTGGCGTTGCCGGAGGGCCGGTCGATAAAAGCTGGCTGATCCTGCGCGCCTATGCGCAGCAAGAGTTCGGCTTTGACCTGTCGACCGAGACCACGCAAACCTTCGGCGCGCCGCCCCTCATCTTTGAGAGCGCGATGAGCGGCAAGGTCGATGGCGCGATCAATTTTTGGCACTTTGGCGCCAAGATGGAAGCCGGCGGCATGCGCGCGTTGATCACCGTCGTCGAAGCCGGGGCCAAGCTGGGGCTTGATGAGAACACCCCGCTCCTGGGCTATGTGGTGTCCGGCAAAATGGCGCGCGAAAAGCCGCACCTTGTCACCGGTCTGGTGGCGGCGAGCCGGGCCGCCAAGCGGATCCTGGCGACGGACGAGACCGCGTGGCAAGCGATCCGGCCGATCATGAACGCCAAGAGCGACGCGCAGTTTGCCGCGCTCAAAGCCGGCTTCCGGGCCGGCATCCCGTCGGAGGGCCCGGTTGATCTCGCCTCCGCGAGCCGCATGCTGGACATCATGGTGCGGTTGGGTGGGCGCGACTTGATGGGCAAGGCGACGACATTGCCCGACGGGGTGTTTTACGCGCCCGCGACGAACTAAGGCGCTGTCTTGGACGCCGCGGTCCTCACCCTTCGCATCACACAGGCAAGTCATGGCGGCGCGCCGGTGCTTGGCGCGCTTGAGATCACCTTTGCCGCGGGCGAGACGGTCGCCATCACCGGGCCGTCGGGTGTCGGCAAAACGACGCTGCTGCGCATCCTGGCTGGCCTGCATGAGCGGTTCGACGGCACGGTCGAGGGCGCGGCGACGGCGCGGCTCGCCATGGTGTTCCAGGAGCCGACTTTGCTGCCTTGGCGCAGCGTGCTCGACAACATCACGCTGACCACCCACTGCGAAGACAGCGTGGCGCGTGACCTTCTCCGCGCGGTCGGGCTCGGCGGCCGGGAGCGCGAGTGGCCGCTCAATCTCTCGCTTGGCCAACAGCGACGCCTGGCGCTCGCCCGCGCGTTCGCCACCCGGCCAACGCTTCTTTTGATGGATGAGCCATTCGTGTCGCTCGACCGGGACACCGCGGACGACATGATGGCGGTGTTTGAGACCTTGCGGGCGCGCCATCCGGTGACGACGGTGTTCGTCACCCACGATGCCGACGAGGCGCGCCGCCTGGCCGACCGGGTGCTGCGGCTGGCGGGTCAACCGGCCCGCCTGGTGGACTAAGCCGCGCCAACGCAGCAACACCCAGAGAACCGCTAGAAGCGGTCAGAACAGCGGCGCGTATTTCCAATTGTCGGCGTCCGGTGTCACCTCGTCGAGGTCATAGCCGGCGGCCTTCAGGCGCTTGGCGGTGGGCAGGCCTTCAGCGGCGGCCTCGTCAATGAGCCGACGGCCGGCCTCGACGTCCTTCTTCACGCCTCGGCCGCGCATTTGATCAAGGCCGTAGTTGAACTTTCCCACCGGATCGCCCAGCGACGCGGCACGGCGATCCCAATCGGCGGCGCTCTCGGGGTTTTCCGGCGCGCCCTGCCCGTTGTCGTCAAGCTGCGACATCCAAGTCATCGCACCCGTATAGCCGTTCTTGGCGCAGGCCTCGAACAGGGCGCGCGCCTGCACATGGCGGCCGGCCTTGGTGATGTAATAGCCCGACGCGCACATGGTCATGGAGGTTTTGCCCTCGGCGGCGTCTTGCAGCACCCGGTTGATCGTCATCTCTTCGGGATTGAGCGTGCCGAACTCTTCGTCCGCCAACACGGGACCGGTGAGCAACGCCACCGCGGCGGCGGCCAGAGACAAGCGGATCATGTCAGACACCTTCAGGTCAGGTCTTACCGGGCGGGGCTTTGTTTTGCAGGCCACGGGCGGGATCATAGCCCCAAACCGCCGCCGCGCCAAAGAGGAAGGTGGCCAAGGCCGTCCAGCCGAGCGCTTCGACATTGGGTTGCAGATACAGCGAGAAGCGGATGAGTTCGACCGCGTGAGTGAACGGGTTGAGGTTGCACAGCGTCGCCAAGGTGGGGCTCGCCTCGCGCATCTTCCACAAGGGGTAGAGCGCGGACGAGAGGAAGAACATGGGAAAGATCACGAAGTTCATCACGCCGGCGAAATTCTCCAACTGCCGGATGAACGACGACAGCATCAGCCCGATCGCCCCCAGCATCAGCCCCGCAAGCGTCAGCGCAGGCAGCACGGCCACATAGCCGCCCAGCGGCATCTCCACGCCCCAGGCATAGGCGATCGCCAGGAAGACGAGGCACTGCACGATCGAGACCAGCGTGGCGGCAATCAGCTTTGATAACAACAGCCACCAGCGCGGCAACGGGGCGGTCAGCAAGAGCCGCATGGATCCCATCTCACGGTCATAGACGAGGGAGAGCGAGCTTTGCATGCCGTTGAAAAGGCAAATCATGCCCAGAAGTCCGGGAATGATGTAGGTCTCATAGGTGATGTAGGTCTCGTAAGGCGGCGTGATCGACAGGCCGAGCGCGGCGCGAAAGCCGGCGGCGAACACGATGAGCCATACGAGCGGGCGCACCAATGCCGCGATCAGCCGGCCGCGCTGGCCAATAAAGCGCAGCGCCTCGCGCATGAGAATGGCGTTGAGCGCGACCAGCCAGTGGCTCATGCCGCCTCGCGGGTGAGCTGGAGGAAGGCGGCCTGCAAGGTCTCAGCCCCTCGGATGGCGCCTGCTGTATCGACCCGTTTCAAACGACCGCGGTGGAGCACGGCGACGTGGTCGGTATCGCGGATCTCGTCCGTCAGGTGTGTGGCCCACAGCACCGTGAGGCCGTCCATGACGAGATCATGCACATGGTCGGTGATAGCGACACGGGTGGCCGCATCCAGGCCCACGGTCGGCTCGTCAAGCAGAAGGACGCTGGGGTGGTGCATCAGCGCGCGGGCGATCTCCATGCGTCGGCGATGGCCGCCATTGAGCGCGCGAACCGGCTCGCGCGCCCGCTCGGCCATGCCCAGTCGCTCAAGCGCCTCTTGGGCGCGGGATTTCGCCTCGCGTCCCGACAGGCCGTGCAGGGCGGCGAAGTAGAGAAGGTTGCGCTCAACCGACAAATCCAGATCAAGCGTGGGCTGTTGAAACACCACGCCCATGCGGGCAAGCGCCTTGAGCGGGTCGCGCGCCAGATCGTGGCCGGCAATCGTGATGCGGCCGTCGCGGGCGACGAACAAGCGGGTGAGCAAATTGAACAGCGTGGTCTTGCCCGCGCCATTGGGGCCCAAAAGCGCGCAGAAGCGGCCTTGCGGCACCTCCAACGAGATGTCCGCAAGCGCCACCTTCGCGCCGTAGCGATAGCCGAGGCCGTCAATGGTGAGGCCCGTTGTCACTTGATGGTGATCTCCACCCGCTGGCTGTCGCCCTTCGACCCGGGGATGCTGAGCGCGTACTTGCCGGGCTTAATGGCGATGAACGACATCTCGATCTCGCCCTCGTCGTCGAATTCAAACGAATCAAGGCCAATCGGGCGCACCTCAAGATCGTTGATGACGACCTCGTTGATCCAAATCGCGCGGAAAAACGCCGCCCCCTCCAGCGCCAGCTCGGCGCTGCCGTCGGAGACGATCTTGATAATGTAATAGGTGCCCGACTTCAGCTCGAGCGGCGCCTTAGCAACCGGCTCACCGGACTTGAGCTGGAGATTGGGCAGCTCAACCCGGTTCTTGCGCTCCAGAAGGCCCGCGGTCTGGGCCTGGGCGGCAATCGGGAGCGCGATGAGCGCGGCGGTGAGTACGAGTGACTTCAACATTGGACTTAACCCCCCGTTTTCGTGGGTCGCATCGCCGCCCCCCAGGGGAAGCGACCGACCTTGATGGACTTCACGGCTTGTTCCTTGGCGACATCGATGACGGTGACGTCGCCGGACACTCCATTGGTGGTGAAGAGCAG
>CALSBD010000184.1:0-6681 GCA_943373055.1 Rhizobium sp. Q54 | reverse complement strand
CGGTTGTCGATCTCTACTTCGTCAACTGGGCCACCCCGTCGGAGATCCTGCACGAGCGGCGCCTGCGGATCGGCGATATCACCCGGCGCGACGGCGTGTTTCGCGCCGAGCTGCGCTCGCTCATGGCCGACTATGACGTGCCCCGTGGTCGGCTTATCCGCGCCACCTGTGATGCCCGCTTCGGCGACAGCCGCTGCGGCGTCGCCGTCGCGGGCTTTCGACATGCCGCTGTGGTTCAGGCGGTGACGGATCTTCGTGTGGTGCAGCTGGGCTCGCTTTCGCTACCAGCCGGACGTCTTCAAGGGGGAGAACTTGCCTTTACCTCGGGCGTCTTGGCCGGAACGGTCCACGCCATCCGCGATCATGAACGCGCCGGCACTAGCGCCCTCATCACGCTCGCAGCTCGGTTGCCACAGGCGCCAGAGATCGGCGCCGCGGTTGAGGTCACCCAAGGCTGCGACAAACGGTATGAGACCTGCCGGGACCGCTTTGCCAACCAGATTAACTTTCGCGGCTTTCCGCATATTCCCGGCAATGACTTTGTGTTCTCCCACCCCGGCCGTCGCAGCGGCTCCAATACGGGGCGACGCCGATGACCTCGCTCGACTTTCGCCACCGCATCGTCGCGGAGGCCCGGTCTTGGATCGAAACGCCCTACCACCATCAAGCCTCGCTGAAGGGCGTGGGCTGCGATTGCCTCGGGCTCGTGCGCGGCGTCTGGCGGGCCCTCATTGGGCCCGAGCCCGAAGCAACGGGCGCCTACAGTCCCGATTGGGCCGAGGCCTTGGGCATTGAGCGTCTTGCAGTCGCCGCCGGGCGGCACATGACCGCTGTCCCAGTGACCGCGGCAGGCTGTGGCGACGTTGTCCTGTTTCGCTGGCGCGACGAATTGCCTGCCAAGCACGCCGCCATCCTGACAGGGGAGGGCACCTTCATCCACGCCTATTCGGGCGCGGCGGTGTGTGAGAGCCCCTACGGCTCGTGGTGGCGCAAGCACGCCGCTTTTGCCTTCGCCTTTCCCGAGCCGAACACGCCCGGTTGACACCGGTTTTGCCCCTTTTTTAGGATTTTCATCATGGCGACGCTTCTTCTGGGCGCGGTCGGCTCGGCTTTGGGCGGCGCGCTGTTTGGCGCGGTTGGTGCGACGATCGGTCAGGCGGTTGGCGCGCTCGCCGGTAACCTTCTTGATCAAGCCCTGTTCGGGGGCGGTCGCCGCGAGGGACCCCGCCTGGCGGACCTGACGTTTCAATCCTCCGCGGAAGGCATGCCGATCCCTCGGGTTTATGGCCGGGTTCGCTTGGCCGGCCAGGTGATTTGGGCCACCGAGTTTGAGGAGGTGCGCGATACGACGAGTGGCGGCGGCAAGGGTGGGCCGAGGACCACCACCTATCGCTACTTCGCCAATGTGGCGATCGCCATTTGCGAGGGACCGGTCACCCGGGTCGGTCGCATCTTCGCCGACGGCGTCGAGATCGATCGCACGCAAGTTACGTTGCGCGTCCACCGCGGCACGTCGACCCAGTCGCCCGATCCCTTCATCTTGGCCAAGGAAGGCAATGACGCGCCGGCCTATCGGGGTGTTGCTTATGTGGTGTTCGAACGGCTGCCGCTGGAGCCCTACGGCAACCGGTTGCCGGTGTTCAATTTCGAGGTGATCCGCTCAACCGAGTCGCTTGAACCGCTCATTCGCGCGGTGACCTTGATCCCTGGCGCGACAGAGTTTGGCTATGCCACCACCGCCGTTCGCCGCGACGAGGGCAACGGGGCGACGCTGCCGGAAAACACCCACACCCGCTCGGCCAGCACCAATCTCATCGCCGCGCTCGACGAACTGGAGGGCATGTGCCCGAACCTCACGTCGGTCGCCCTGATTGTTGCGTGGTTCGGCACCGATCTGCGCGTTGGCGCTTGCCAGCTGCATCCCGGTGTCGATCAGGTGACGAAGGCGACCGTGGGCGGCGTGTGGTCGGTTGCGGGCGTCACGCGCCCCACCGCGCGGGTCGTCTCTCGCCACGATGGCCACCCCGCCTATGGGGGGACACCGTCCGACGCCAGCGTGCTGGAAGCGATCGCCGAGCTGAAGCGGCGCGGTCTCAAGGTGACCTTGGTCCCGTTCGTGTTGATGGACATTCCCGCCACCAACAGCTTGCCCGATCCGTATGGCGGCGCTCGGCAAGCGGCCTATCCTTGGCGGGGCCGCATCACCTGTTATCCCGCGCCCGGCCAACCGGGCTCTCCGGACAAGACCCCGGCCATCTCAACTGACGTCAACACGTTCGTGGGAACGGTCAGACCTTGGGACGCTTGGGTGAACGGCAGTGGTGTCGCGCATGCAAAGCCGACCGAGTGGTCATTGAGCCGCATGGTGATCCACTATGCCCGGCTTGCTCAAATCGCCGGCGGTGTCGATGCGTTCGTTATCGGTTCGGAGTATCGCGGCCTGACCACGCTGCGCTCCAGTGCGACCAACTATCCCTTCGTCAATCGCCTGAAGACCCTAGCAGGCGACGTGAAAGACATAGTGGGGGCCGGCACCAAGGTCACCTATGCGGCCGACTGGTCGGAGTGGTTCGGCCATCAGCCGGCCGATGGGTCGGGGGAAGTGTTCTTCCACCTCGACACCCTGTGGGCCGACCCGGCGATTGATGCCATCGGCATTGATGTCTATTGGCCGCTGTCGGATTGGCGATCAGGCGATCACGCCGACCGCGCCGAAGCGTCCGCGGATCATGATCTCGCCTATCTCAAGCGTCGGCTGACGGCGGGGGAGGGCTATGACTGGTATTACGCAAGCGACACGAATCGCGCGGCCGGTCTTCGTACACCGATCGTGGACGGCGCCTACCAAGACGATTGGGTGTTTCGCTTCAAGGATGTGCTGAATTGGTGGTCGAACCTGCATCACCACCGGCCCGGCGGGGTGCGTCAGTCAACAGCCACAGCGTGGGTGCCGCGCTCCAAGCCGATCTGGTTCACCGAGCTTGGCTGCCCGGCGATTGACCGTGGCGCCAATCAACCCAATGTTTTCGTAGACCCTAAATCCGCCGAAGACGGCTTGCCGCACTTCTCCGATGGCAGCCGGGACGATTTGATCCAGCGTCGCCTCTTGGAAGCCCACTTGACCACCTGGTCGCCAAGCGCACCGGGCTTCGACGCGACGCTGAACCCGATTTCGCCGCTTTACGGCGGCCGTATGATTGACCCGGCATCAATCTACATCTGGACCTTCGACGCGCGGCCCTATCCGGCGTTTCCGCTCTATGCGGAGGTGTGGGCCGACGGGCCGGCATGGACGCGGGGCCATTGGATCAACGGGCGACTGGGTGCGGTCTCAATTGAGGGCCTCATTCGGCGGCTCGCGCTTGATCACGAGATAGCCGTGCCGCAGGGGTCCGGCATTCCCGGCACCATTGATGGGTTGGTGATTTCCGAGCCGACCTCGCTGCGTGCGATCCTGGAACCCCTGGCGAGTGCGTTTGGCTTTCTTCTCACCGATGCTGGGACCTCGGTCCGCATGGTGCCGCGCGAGCGGGTGAGCCAAGCTACCCTCTCGCTCGACGCGCTCGTCGATCCGCTGGTCACCGGCAACGCGGAGGCGCGCCTTGAGCGCGTGCGTGGGAATGCGGGCGAACTGCCCACCGAAGTCACATTCGTGTTCCACGACCCGCTTGATGATTATCAGCGCGCTACAGCGTCCGCCCGCCGCCCGGGCGTCTCCGCACACCGAGTGACGCGGTTCGAACTCCCGATTGTCTCGGACCCCGATCGCATGGAGGCGCAGGCGGAGATCTGGCTCGATGATATCTGGCTCGCCCGCGAGACGGTCCGCTTCGCGATCGCCCGCGGTCCTGCCTATTTTGAACCGGGTGATGTTGTCACCCTCGCGACGTCCGATGGCCCAGTTCATGTGCTCATTGAGCGCATCACCGATGGCGTAGCGCGCGTGATCGAAGGGCGGCAGCAAGATGCGATCCTGCGCCGTCGCTCCGCCAAAACCCCGCGCATGGTGCTCGCCCGGGCGCCCGCGATCCCTGGCCCTCCGCTCGTGCGCCTCCTGGATTTGCCGAAGCTGGGCGCGGACAGCGAGCCGTATCGCCCCTGGCTGGCGGCCACCGCTGAGCCTTGGCCCGGTGCGCTGACCGTGTGGGAAAAGGCCGGTGGGGAAACCTATCGATCAATTGCCACAGTGACGAAACCGGCGCGGCTTGGCCGTGTCTTGGCGCCACCATCCCTAGGACCAGTCGCGGTGATAGATCGCGTGAACAGTCTTGAGGTGGAGATGCCGCGCATTGAGCTGGCGAGCGTCGACCGGGCCGCGCTGTTTGCTGGCGCCAATCTGGCGGCCATGGGCACACCTGCCGCCGGTTTTGAGCTGTTGCAGTTCGAGACGGCGACCTTGATCGGCGCGGACCGCTATCGATTGAGTGGTCTTATTCGAGGCCGCTACGGCACTGAGGACGCGCTGACACGCCCCGTGCCAATAGACGCTCTTTTTTATCCTCGTTGATGACGCCGTCATCCGATTGCCGGTTGAACGCGACCAGGTCGGAAACGAACTGAGCTATCGCATCACGCCCATTGGTCATGATGTTGGCTCGGCCGCGCGCACTGACCAAACACATGCGGTCGGCGGGCGCGCTTTGCGGCCGCTGGCCCCGGTCCGTGTGCGGGCGCGGCGCCAAAGCTCGGGAGACATCGCCCTCTCGTGGATCCGGCGCACCCGCGTGGGCGGAGATAGCTGGGCGGTGGAAGAGGTGCCGCTGGGCGAAACCGCCGAACAGTATCGGCTGCATGTGCTGTCAGGCGCCGTCGTCAAGCGCACCGTAAGCGTTCTGTCCCCCGGCTATCTCTACCCGCTCGCCGCGCAAATCGCCGATCACGGCACTTTGCCTTCAACCCTCACTGTCCGCATCGCTCAGGTTGCTCCCGGCTATGGCGTCGGCGTTTGGCGAGAGGTGACCCTCACCGTACCGGCGTGAGCGTTTGTCAGTCGTGACCTTCCACTCACACACAGGAGATATCCATGAAAGGCTTCCGCACCCTCGCCATCGCCGCCCTCTTGGCCGCGCTCGGGGTTATCCAACAGGCTGACCTCGCCACGATCGTTCCGCCTGGGTTTGAAGGGGTCGCCTTAGGCCTCGTTGCGGCCCTGATGGCGGGGCTGCGCGCCATAACCGATGGACCAATCGGTCGGCTCAAGGACAAGTAACAGCCCGCGTTATTCGGGCATGTCGTCCATGTCCTCGACCATGTCACCGCGCCGCGCTTTGCGCCAATCGGTTGGGCGCTCGAATGCGCTCGACCACAGGCCGACAAAGCGCCCACGAGCTTCGGCTTCTTCCGCCTCATAGGTGCGCCCATAGGCGACCGCCCAGCCGTCCAGGATGATTTGACGGTTGAGATCAAGTCCACGGGCCGAACATTGCGCCAAATGCCGCTGGTACTTGTCCTTCCGGCGGCTTTCACACACCACGGGGCTCGAGCCAATCAGCCGCACCACATAACGCCGGGCCTCCTCGCCGCACGGATAGGGGCCCGTGGTGCGGCCACAGTCTTGATTGAGCTCGGGCGCATCAATGCCGATCAGGCGGATCTTCTTGTCGTTCACCTCAAGACTGTCGCCATCGATAATCCGCGCTGGACCGATCATCCGCTCGGTTGTCGACGGCGGCTGAAACAGCGCAAGGCCAATGCCTACGGCCCCGGCAATGCCCAGACTTGCCACCGCCATGGCCCCTCGGCGGGCCTGAGCAGCCATTTCGCCACCCAGTCGCCGCAGCTGTGGAAAGCCCCGCCGTCGAGTCAGATTTGTCATTTATGTCGACCTGTCGTTAACCCTCGGGCTTGCATTGTAGCGAAGGACCCGCGCGCGCCCCGCGCGGTCATCCGTGCGTTAGTGAGTGTCTATCGGACATGGCCTCCACCGCTGCAACCGCCGGGACGGACAAGACCGTCCAAAATACGATGCGCGCCGAGCGTAAGCGCAATGTTGCGCGCACGGTGAAGTCGGTGCGCGAGCAGTTGGCGTCGACCAATGGCGTTCGTCCGGCGTTTGATTATGAGCTCACCCAGCTCCATGCCCGCAACCGCATCACGTCAGCGTATGCGATTCCACTGCTCGTCGTCATGTTTGGGTTCATCTCAGCCCTGTGGGCCGACAAAACCCTCGTGATGGCCTGGGGCTTCCTGACGCTTGCGGCCCACTTCACAGTCGTTCTGTTCTCCCGGCGCTTTCTTGCCGAAGCCCAGGGCGAAGCGAACCTCAAGTCCTGGCGGCGCCGGTTCATCATTCTCGATGCCCTCCAGGGGCTGGCGTGGGCGTCGTTGTTCGTTTTGCCTGGCGCCGACAATCCGGCCGCCGACGTGTTTCGCTTCGCCACCATGCTGATCGTCGTGGCCGTCGGGGTGATGCTATCGTCAAACGTGCGCGGCGCGATGTTGGCGGTCTCCTTGCCCATCACGTTCACCGCAGCCCTCGGCTTCACGCTTTATCCCGCGGTTGAGCCCATTGGCGGTGTCATGCCGCATGCGACTATCATGGCCGCCATGTCGATTGGCGTGCAGCTGTTCTTCACCATGCTCGGCTATCGCCTCCACGCCTCCGCCCTTGAGACCGTGGAAAGCCGCGCTGAAAAGGACAGCCTGATCGCCGAACTGGAGCAGGCTAACGCAATCTCGGAC
>CALSBD010000183.1:0-6688 GCA_943373055.1 Rhizobium sp. Q54 | reverse complement strand
CAATGGCGTGGGTGAGCTCGGCAAGGCCAAACACGGCGCTTGCCGCCACAAAGGCGCGCGCGCTGTCGGCCGCGTCAGCGCCGGTGCGGTCGGCGATGCGGGTGGTCAAGGTCGGCCCACCGGCGTCGATCATGGCGTTCGTCAACACGGTGGCGATGATCTCGCGCTTGAGCCGGTGGCTCTCGATCGAGGCAGCGTGCGCCTCGCGCATGGCGGAGGGGAAGTAGCGCGCAAGCATGCCGCCCAAGGCGAGGTCGTCGGGCACGGCCGATTGGAGCAGCTTCGCCTTCAGCGTGAGCTTGGCATAAGCAAGCAGCACGCCGATTTCGGGCCGGGTCAGTCCGTCGCCGGCCTTCTCGCGGGCCGCGAGCTCCGCCTCGCTTGGCAGCGCCTCGACGGCGCGGATCAGGTCACCCGAGGCCTCCAGCTGACGCATCAGCCGGCGCTGATAGCCGAAATCCTCCAGCCCGCGCCGCTCTACCAAGCTGATCGCCAAGGTTTGGCGATAGTTGTTGGCGAGCACCAGACCCGCCACCTCGTCGGTCATGGCGGCCAACAGCTGATCGCGCGAGGGGCGTGTGAGGCCGGCGGTTTCCATGGCGTGGCGGAACGCGATCTTGATGTTGACCTCCACGTCGGAGGAGTTCACCCCGGCCGAATTGTCGATCGCATCGGAGTTGCAGCGCCCACCGCGACGGGCAAAGGCGATGCGGGCGCGCTGGGTGAGGCCCAAATTGGCGCCCTCGCCAATCACCTTGGCCTGCAGCTCGCTGGCCACCACGCGGATGGCGTCATTGGCGCGGTCGCCCACCTCCGCGTCGGTCTCGTCGGGGGCGCGCACATAGGTGCCGATCCCGCCGAACCACAACAGATCGACCTTCATCTTCAGGATAGCGTGCATCACCTCGGCGGGCGTCGCCTTGGCCTGGGTGAGGCCTATGAGCGCCTGCACCTGCGGCGGCAGGGCGATCGCCTTCGAGGCGCGCGAAAACACGCCGCCGCCGTCTGAAATGAGGCGCGCATCATAATCAGCCCACGACGAGCGCGGCAGGCCGAAGAGCCGCTGGCGCTCGGCGAAGCTTGCGGCCAGATCCGGGTTGGGATCGATGAAGATATCCCGGTGGTCGAACGCGGCGACGAGGCGGATCGCCTTTGACAGGAGCATGCCATTGCCGAACACGTCGCCCGACATGTCGCCAACACCGGCCACGGTGAACGGGGTCGACTGAATGTCGATGTCCATCTCGCGGAAGTGCCGCTTGACCGCCTCCCACGCGCCGCGGGCGGTGATGCCCATCTTCTTGTGGTCATATCCAACCGAGCCACCTGACGCGAACGCGTCGCCGAGCCAAAAGCCGTGCGCCTCGGCCAAGCCATTGGCGGTGTCGGAGAAGGTGGCCGTGCCCTTGTCGGCGGCGACAACGAGATAGGGATCATCGCCATCGTGGCGCACCACGCGGGAGGGCGGCACCAGGGCGGCCTTGTCGATGTTGTCGGTGACGGTGAGCAGCGAGCCGACGAAGATTTTATAAGCCTCGGTGCCCTCTTTCAGCCATGCCTCGCGCTGGCTGGGCGGGGGTAAGTGCTTGGGCACGAAGCCGCCCTTGGCGCCCATGGGCACGATGACGGCGTTCTTGACTTGCTGCGCCTTGACGAGGCCGAGCACTTCGGTGCGGAAATCCTGCGCCCGATCCGACCAGCGCAGGCCCCCGCGCGCGACCGGGCCGAATCGCAAATGCACGCCCTCCACCCGCGGGCCATAGACCCAAATCTCGCGATAGGGCACCGGCTGGGGCAAGTCGGCGATCTGGCGGGGATTGAACTTGAACGCAAAGGTGCGCCGCGGCGTGCCGTCGGCCTCGATCTGGAACACATTGGTGCGCACGGTGGCGCGCACGAGGCCCACGAGGCGGCGGATGATGCGGTCGTCATCGAGGCTGGAGACGGCCTCAAGAGCGGTGTCGATATCGGCGCCGAGCTGCGCTTCCTTCAAGGTGCGATCGCCCTCTTCCAGATCGGGATCGAAGCGCACGCGGAACAGATCGGCGATGTGGGTGGCGATCGCCGGGAAGCGGGCGAGCGTCGTCCACATATAGTCTTGCGAGTACGGGATGCCCGCCTGGCGCAAATAGCGCGCCAGCGCGCGCAGCACCGCGATCTCGCGCCAGCCCAGGCCGGCCAGCAGGCCAAGCTTGTTGAAGCCGTCGTTTTCAGCCCGCCCATGCCAAACGGCGAGGAACAAGGCTTCCAACAGCGTATCGAGGGTCGGCTTGAGGGTGATCGCAAGGCCACCCGCGTGCTCGAGTGTCATGTCGTGGATGTGGATCGGCGCGCTGCCGGCGGGGCTTGCCACCGTGGTGCGCTCTTCGATCACCTTGAGGCCGAGATTTTCCAGCACGGGCACCCGGTCGGACAGCGGGATCGACGTCTCACGGTGAAACAGGCGCAGGCCGACCCGTTCAGCGGGGCCCTCGGGCGGCTGAGTGAAATCGATGGCGACCCGGCGGGTGTCGCTGAGCCCTTCCATCACGCGGATGTCGGCAACGACCCGGTCAATCGGCGTGCGCTCCCGATAGCCGCCGGAAAAGGCCTCGCGATAGCGATCGACCAAACTGCCGATCTGATCGGCGTCCATGGTGGCGGCCAGCGCCTCCGACAGCGCGTCGTCGAACGAGCGCACCAAGGTGGTCACGGCCGCTTCGAGTTCCTCTTGCGAGGGGTTGGGCGTGACGCCGGAGTAGCGGCCGATGACGAAATGCACCCGCGTCAGCGCTCCTTCCAGGAACGCCGGATACCAGGCCGATACGCGTCCGTCATACACACGGGCGAACAGCTCACCCATCTTGACGCGAATGTCGGTGGAATAGCGCTCGCGTGGAACGAAGGCGAGGATGGAGACGAAGCGATCAAACGGATCGCGGCGCGCCAGCACGCGCACGCGCGGGTGCTCGTCGAGCGCCAGGATCTGCAAGGCGAAATCGTCAAGGGTAGCTTCGTCGACCTGGAACAGCTCATCGCGCGGATAGGATTCCAGCACATTGAGCAGCGTCTTGCCCGAATGGCCGGCTGGATCGAACCCGGCGCGCTCGATGGCGCGGTCGACCTTGCGGCGCAAATAAGGGATCGTCTTTGTGGAGCGGGTGTAGGCGGTCGAGGTAAATAGCCCCAAAAACCGCCGCTCGCCCACCAGTCGACCGGCGTCATCGAACAGCTTCACCCCGATATAGTCCATGTGCACGCGGCGATGCACGCGCGAGCGCACATTGGCTTTCATGACGATGAGCGGCGCGGACGACATGAGGAACTGCGTCATCTCCGGGGTGGAGGTGACGAACTCGGTGCCCCGGCGCAAGACGCGCACATTGGGATCGGACAGCACGCCCAAGCCCTCATTGTCGGCGCGCTGCAGCTCGCCACCATCGGCGCGGGTCTGAAACACATAGTCGCGCACGCCCAGGAACGTGAAATTGTCATCGGCAAGCCAGCGCAAAAAGGCGAGCGCCTCGTCGACCTCGTCCTTGGGCAGCGCAGGCGGGTGAGCGGTGAACTGGGCGATCGCGTCGTGCAGCTTCACGACCATCGGGCGCCAGTCGCGCACGGCGAGCGCCACGTCGGTCATGGTGGCGGTCAGCCGATCGGCCAGCGCGGCGCGCTCGCTCTCCGAGGCGATGCGGCCAATGTGGATATGAATGAGGCTTTCATGGGCGTGGCCGTCGCCCTTGACCGCGCGCCCGTGGATCGCCTCCAGCGCGCCGGCCGCGGACCGGGACACCGACACCACCGGATGCAACATCAGGCGCACGTCATGGCCGCTATCGGTGAGTTCGCCCATGGCGCTGTCAACGAGGAACGGCTTGTTGTCGTTGAGGAGTTCAACCACCGTGACGGTGGCGAAGCGCTCCAGGCCGGGTAGCGCAGTGTCGGGATTGTAGACCCGCACCTTGGGCGCACCGGGCGCGCGGGTGACCAAAAACCGGTGGGCGGACTCCGCGATAGCGCCCAGCGCGAGCGGGCTATAATCGAGGATGTCCTCCGCCGACCCGCGCTCCAGGAGAAGCGTCAGGAACGCGCCGACCGCGGCATCCGCGCCCGCGGTGATCACGTGTTGGCGGGCTTCTTCGATCCGATCGGCCTTGCGGGCATCGCGCTGGTGCGGCATTGGCTGGTCCCCTCCCCTGCGACATGGCGTCGCGATCAGCGGCTTCGATGTCCGCCTTGATGCCCTTCGTGTGGGCTTGATCGGCGGCTCGCTCCTGCGATGGCGAGCCCCTGGCCGCCTCTTACGGGCGGTTGGTTGAATCGCCTTTCCGTAGGGCGAACACTGCCCTGTTGTGGCCGGTTTGCGCTTAAAGCGCAATCTCGGATACGACTTTGGGCGAATGCGCCCGTTGACGCAAACACTCACAGGTGACCCATGGCCAAAGCGCCCGATCCGGCCCACACCCTTCACCTCAGCCAAGATGATCACGGCCGTGTGACGGCGCTTGATTTGCCGCCGGGCCCGCTATCGGCGCCCATGCAGGCCGCGTTCGACAAATGCCAGGACAAGCTTGGCTTCGTGCCCAACGTGCTCACCGCCTATGCCCATGATGACGCGAAGCTTTCGGCGTTTTCAGCGTTCTATAACGACCTCATGCTCGCCCCCTCTCCGCTCACCAAGCTGGAGCGCGAGATGATCGCCGTTGTCGTGTCGAGCTTGAACCGCTGCTACTACTGTCTCACCGCCCATGGCGCGGCGGTGCGGGCGCTGTCGGGCGATCCGGTGCTGGGCGAACTGTTGGTGATGAACTATCGCGCCGCACATTTGACCCCGCGCCACCGCGCAATGCTCGATTTCGCCGCCAAGCTGACTGAGACGCCTGAGGCGGTCGACGAGGCCGACCGGGCCGCGCTGCGCGACGCGGGCTTTGACGATCGGGCGATCTGGGACATTGCGGCCGTGGCGGCCTTTTTCAACATGTCGAACCGGATGGCATCCGCCGTCGATATGCGGCCAAACGCGGTGTATCACGGGCAAGCGCGCTAGAGCCTGCTGTGAGAAAGCGAGTCCCGAATTCAGATAAAACCGTTTTATTTCAAAGAGATAAGCGCGATCACGAAAAACCCCGGTCAGCGCGGCCGACCGGGGTGAATAGTGGGCGCGGGTCGCGGCCTTGATTACTTGCAGGTGCGGCTGACGGCTTCCAGCGCGGCGGACACGCCGGCGAGCGAGAAGGTGTATTTGGTGGCGTTGCCGCGGCCCGAGGTGCCGTTGACGATCAACGACCGACCGGTGCGCAGCGCGGCGACCAGCTTGGGCTCGTCAGCGGCATTTTGCAGCCAGGCGCCATCGGCGCGGGCGAACATGGTGAACTTGGCGCCGTCGATCTCGACGATCACCGGGGTGCCTTCGCGCAGATTATAGCCAACCTGCAGCGAGGGTTCGTTGGTCACCCGATCACCCGGTCGGGTGGAGATGAAGAAGAACACCTCGCCATGATTGAGCGTCGAGGGCTCCATACGGGTCGGCTTGCTGATCGCGTAGCAGGTCTTGCCGCGCTGACCGTCGGCGGAGATCGCCTTCCAGTCGCGCTCCTCGGAGATCAGCATGGGCGTTTGCGCCATGGCCGGGGCCACGGCGAACGGAAGAATGACGACGGCAGCGGCAAAAAGCCCTGCAGTGGCCATCGCGGCGCGCGTTTGACTCATCACGTTACGAACGTCCCCACGTCAGCGGATGGCCCCTGGGACCGATCCGTTATCCCTGTCCAATCGTTAAGAAACCATGGCAAAGTTACCAAAGGGTTGCCGTGTCACCGTTGCGGTGCGTCGTCTCCGGGACGAAGCGTCGCGCGCCCCCGTCGCAGCGGGTGTTCCCGACCCCTTGGTTGGCTCCTTGGCCCTGGCCAGACCGGCGCGCCTGGGGCTCACCCGTCTTTCTGGGGGGTTTGATACCGACACAAAAGGGGCGACAGTTGGGCGGGCGCGATGAAGAGAGGTCTTGCGGCCAATCGGAATCCGTCCCATGGTCGCGCCTGTCACGGTCAATGGACAGGGTTGACCGGGTCAAATTGTCTAGTGCATTGGCGCTTCAGGTGACGGCGCCAACGCAGCCCGGCATTCGTGCTTAGGGCGCTCGTTCGGCCGACACGGCAAGGTCGGGCGAACATCAGGAGGGTGGAAGACGGGAATGTCCCTTTCGGATCAGGCCGATGGCCTGTCGCAGGCGGAAGTCTTCGCCGAATTGGTGGATCGCGTGGCGCGGTTTCGCGACCGCGCTGCTTTCGAACGCCTATTCGACCACTTCGCGCCTCGGTTGAATGCCTATTTGTTACGACTGGGCACCGACAATGGATCAGCCGAGGAGCTCACCCAAGAGGTGATGGTCACACTGTGGCGCAAAGCCGAGCTGTTTGACCGCACCAAGTCCTCCGTCGCCACCTGGCTGTTTCGAATCGCCCGCAATCGGCGCATCGACGCGGTGCGTCGCGATCGCTCCGATCGCCTGGATCCCGCCGACCCCACCTTGCACCCCTCCGCCCCCGAGGATGCCGATGACGTGGTCAATGCCGGCCAGCGGGAAGAGCGCGTGCGCATCGCGCTCAAGGAGCTGCCGGCCGAGCAGGTCGAATTGATCCGCATGGCCTTTTTCGAGAGCCTGTCGCATAGCCAAATCGCCGAAAGGACCGGATTGCCGCTCGGCACCGTC
>CALSBD010000182.1:0-6691 GCA_943373055.1 Rhizobium sp. Q54 | reverse complement strand
CTTGTAGCGGGTCGACAGAATCGCAATCGCGCGCGGATCCTCGTCGATCGACACCCCAAAGGCCTTCGCGATGGCGTCCGCCGTGATGTCATCGTGGGTCGGCCCGATCCCGCCCGACGTGAACACATAGGTATATTTGGCGGAGAGCGCCCGCACCGCCTCGACAATGGCGTCCTCGTCATCGGACACCACGCGCGCTTCCTTCAGATCGATCCCCATCGCCGCGAGATATTCGGCCACGAACCCGATGTTTTTGTCCTTGGTGCGTCCCGACAGAATCTCGTCGCCAATGACCAACATCGCGGCAGTGACGATTTCAGGGGCGGCCATGAACAACCTCGTGGTGAGCGCGACGGGGCACGGGCTCAGTCAGGAACCCGAGAGGGGCACTCGAACGGTTCGAGGCGCCCGGCATTTTGACCAACGGACGAGCCCAGCTCATCAACGTGGGTGACCAGGGGATACCCCGCAGGCCAGCCACATTCAAGGCCGGCGCCGTCCCCGCTTACGGCTTCCACTTCCAAAGCCAGTCGTAGCGGTCAGCCAATCGCTTTGGCCCCAACAGCCTGAGCCCCATGTCGCGCGCGAAGGCTGCCGCACCGCCGAGGTGATAGAGGATGCCGTTCTCGCGGGCCTCGCGCACCACGCGAGCCGCCCTGGGTTTGCGCTCGGCCTCATAGGCGCGGAAAGTGGCGGGCCAGTCACCGGGCGACTTTGCCGCCTGCCGCGCCAGCACCGCCGCGTCCTCAAGCGCCATCGCTCCGCCTTGCGCCAGGAACGGGAGCATGGCGTGCGCGGCGTCGCCCATCAGCGTGATCGGCCCCTGGCTCCAGGTGAAATTGGGATCAAACCCGCTGAGTGCCCATTTCACCCACGACGGCGGCGCCGATAGCAAGCTGCGCGCGGGCTCGGGCCAGTTGGCGAACCGGGCGAGCACGTCCTCGCGCGTGGCCGGTTCCGACCAGCCCTCCCCGCTCCAGCCGTCCTGGACGACCGCCACCACATTGATAAGAGCGCCGCCGGCAATCGGATAGTGCACCACGTGCGCTTTTTCAGCCATCCACAAGCCCGTAATGGCGCGCACGCTTTCCGGCGTCTCGTCCGCTGGCAGCGTGGCGCGGTACGCGATCCGTCCGGTGTGAAACGCCACGGGCCCGCCAAGCGCCTTGGTGCGCACGGCCGAGCGGACACCATCAGCGCCGATGAGCGCCGCCCCCATCAGGGTCTCGCCCGAGGTAAGCTGAACGGCCACGCCCGCCGCGGTCGTCGAGACCGTGGCCAGCGTCGCGCCGAGCCGAACCGAGATCGCGGGAAGCTCGGCCGCCGTGGCGACCAGCGCAGCCAATAGGTCCGCCCGGTGAATGAGCGCGTAGGGCGCGCCATACTTGCGATCGATCGCTCCCGCGATCGGCACGCTCAGCAGCTCCGGCCCAGTGCCCAACGACCGTACGGACAGCGCCACCGGCGTCACCGCCTTGGGCATGACGCGCTCGAGTGCGCCCAGCGCGGCAAGCGCCTGGCAGGCATTGGGCGACAACTGAATGCCCGCGCCCACCTCTTCAAACGCCGCCGCACGCTCCAACACCACCACGGCGTGGCCGGCGCGCGCCAGGCCAATGGCTGCGGCCAGACCCGCGATTCCCCCGCCCGCGATTAAAACGCGGGTCGCTTCGGGCGCGTCGGGTGGGGCGCTCGTCATGGGTGGGGAGCTCAAGGGTTAAGCGCGCGTGTCAGGCCGCCCGCTTTCCAGCGTCGGCCACATAGCAGCCCGCCGGCACCGACTGGGTGCCCGCCAAGCTCGCGTCATAGGTATAGAGCGTTGAGCAATAAGGACAAATCTTCTCGCCCTCGTCACCCATGTCGAGGAAGACATGGGGATGATCGAACGGCGCGCGCGCCCCGATGCACATGAACTCCCGCGCCCCGATGCGAATGGTCGAGACCCCTTCGTCATTGGCAAAGTGCGGAACAACGGCGTCAGCCATTGGAAACCCCCCATCAGCTTGGGGGCCGCCCTGATCGACCCCTTCACGATATCGACCCTTAGCGGATCACCGCGCCGATGGGTAGGGGGGAAACCAGGATGACCCACCTGGCAAGCGTCCATGAACGCAAAAACGCGCCCCCTGTCGGAAGCGCGTTTGGCAATTGATCGTTAAGGCACCGAGGACGCCTCCGCGCGCCGCTCCCCTCAGGCCTTGGCCTTGGGATGGAACATGGCGAGCTTCCCGTAGTGCTCAGCCAGGAGATAATAGACCGTGACGCGTTCCTTGGTCCGGTCGGCCTTCATGCGGTCCAGAACCGCCTTGACCGCACCGGGACCCGACGTGTCGGTGATGCCGAGCTTCTTGGTGACGAACTTGTCGACCACGCGCTGCACTTCGGTTTCATCGGTCGCCGAAACCAGCGACGCGTCGCGCGAGCGCAGGGCGATGCCCAGATACTTGACGATCCCTTCGACGGCGACTTCGTCCGCATTGGGAGCATACTTCTTCACATCGGGCAGATACTTCGAGATGTCGGCCATTTGAGCCCCTCCACAAGAGGACGAATCGGGTGTTTCCCTCGAGATTTTTAGCACGCGCCCACAGGCTGGACTACCGTTACGCAGTGTTGTCCGGCCCGAACGCTTGGGAAAGCCTAGCCGAACCGCACCGCCGCGCAAGCCACATCCTGAGGTGACGAAAAACACAAACGGCCGCGTGGAGGCACGCGACCGTTCTCAATTTCCCTAAGGTGACTTTGCAGGTCAGCCCGCGTTGCGCAGCACTTGCGGCGCAGGCTCGCCCAGCCGGCGGGCGACGCCGCCCTCCACCAGGATTTCGGCAGGCGCTGGATGGCTCAAGAAGCCGGCCGGGCTGGCTGTCAAGCCATAGGCGCCCGACTGCAAGACGGCGATCAAGTCACCCGCCTTAAGTTCGGGCATCGGCGTCTGCCGGCCCAGCGTATCAAGAGGCGTGCACAAGGGCCCCACCACCGTGCACTCCTGACGATCAGGATCGAGCATGCGTGAGGCCGGCACCAGCGGATAATCGCGCTTGATGACCTGGCCGAGATTGCCCGACGCCGCCAAGTGGTGATGCATGCCGCCATCACACACCAAGAAGCGATGGTCACGCGACTGCTTCGACGAGCGCACGGCCATGACATAGATGCCGTTCGGGCCCATCAAATACCGGCCCGGCTCCAGGATCACCTTGGCGTCGCGAATGCCCGCATGCGCCTCTTGCACAGCCTTGAGCTCAGGGATCGCGGCGCGCACGGCGTCAAGATCAAGCGTCGCGTCCGGACCATGATAGGGAATGCCAAGCCCACCCCCCAGATCAATCGACGCCAGCGGCGCGCCCAAGCGGTCAGCGATCGCGGCGGCGACGCTCAGACCATGGCGCCACTGTTGCACCAGCACGGCCGCATCCAGCACCTGCGTGCCGGCAAACAGATGAACACCCGTCAACCGCAAGCGGCGCTCGGCGCGGATCGCGGCGATCACGTCGTCGACGATTTCCTCGTCAAAGCCGAACGGCGCTGGCTTGCCGCCCATGCGCATGGCCCCGCCCGACGCGCTGGCGACCGGATTGACCCGGATCGACACGTCAACAATGCGGCGGGCTTCAGCAGCCAGACGACCGACCAGCGCGATCTCCTCAAACGATTCCAGATGGATTTCGCCAATGCCGCCCTGGATGGTCAGCCGCAGCTCCGCCTCACCCTTGCCGGGACCGGCAAACAGGATGCGCTCGGGCGCACAACCGGCCGCGCGGGCCACTTGGAACTCCTGGCCCGAGGCGATCTCCAGCCCCAAGCCTTCGTCCACCATCACCCGGGCCAGATCCGCGCGCGGATTGGCCTTGATGGAAAAATACACCTCCGCGAAGCCGGCGACGGCGGTTTGCAACGCCTTCACCGTGCGGCGCACGCCATCGACGTCATAGGCGTAAAATGGCGTGCCATAGCGCTCGGCCAGCGCCGTGACGCTGACACCGCCGATGGTGAGCGCGCCCTCGCTGATGCCGAACCGTTCGGCGACCAATCGGTCGGCAAGGCTTGGCGCGGCGGGCGGTGTCGACGTCACGATTGGGCTGGTCATCAGGCGGGCTCCACCACACGATCACGCGCCGGCTGCGGCGCCGCGCTGTCCTTGGGCGCCCGCTCGGCGACCAGGGTCTTGTAGTCCACCTTGCCATTGGCCGTGGTCGGCAGGCGATCGACGATCTCGATGCGCTTGGGCACCATATAGCCCGGCAACCGATCCGCCGCGTGCTTGAGGACCGCCTCGATGGACGCGTCTGCTTGGTGCAGCACACCGACCGCGTGCACGCTTTGGCCAATCCACGGATCAGGCAGGCCAATCACGGCGACCTGGGCAAAGGCGCCGGTCGACATGAGAACCTCTTCCACCTCGGTCGGCGAGATGCGGTAGCCGGCCGACTTGATCATCGCGTCGTCGCGCGCCACGAAGTAGAGGTAGCCCTCCTCGTCTTCGATCACGAGGTCGCCGGAGTAGCACACCAATTCCGCGCCGCGGTCCTTGTGCTTGAACGGATTGGGCCGCAGCACGCGGGCCGTGTCATCGGGCCGGTTCCAATAGCCCAGCGACACCGTCGGGCCGCGATGGACCAGAATGCCCGGCTCGCCCGGCTTCGCGCGCTTGCCCTCGGCGGTGACGGGAAACACCTCGCACTCCGGGATCGCCTTGCCGATCGACGTCGGCTTGCGGTCGATATCTTCCGGCGGCAAAAACGTGGAGCGGAACGCCTCGGTGAGGCCATACATCAAGAACACCCGCGTGTGCGGCAAACCTTCGCGCAGCCGCGCGACAGTCTTGGCCGGCAACGCACCGCCCGAATTGGTGATGTAGCGCAAGGTCTTCAGATCGGTCTTGGCAAGCATCGGCGCCGCATGCGCCAAGATCGCCCACATCGCCGGCACACCGGCAAGCCCAGTGATGGCGTGCTTGTCGATCAGCTTGACGATATCATCGCCCATCTTGAAGGAGCCAAGCACGATCATCGCGCCCTGCTCAACGACCGTCATGAGCTGATTGAGGCCATAATCGAACGAGAACGGCAGGATGGACAAAATGCGCTCGTTGGCGGTGATGCCCAAATAGGTGCGCACGATGCGCGCGCCCGCCACGATGTTGCGGTGGCTCAGCATCACGCCTTTCGGCTTACCGGTTGAACCCGACGTGTAAAGGATCGCGGCCAAATCCTCGCCCAAGGCCCGCGCGGGCTTGAGCGCAGGCGCCGGCTCGGCGGTCTCCAGCCAATCCTCAATCGCCACGATCGCCGTTAAGCTCTCAGTGCCAGCCAAGCTTTCGGTGAGCCCGGCCACCGCATCGCGCGAAGTGAGCACGATAGTGGCGGCGCAGTCGCTCAGGATGTGGCGGATCTGCTCGCCCTTGAGCACCGGGTTGATGGGGACGAACACCCCATCCGCCCGCGACGCCGCGAAGATCGCGACGCACTCGCCGTAGGATTTCGGCAACACGATGCCGACCCGCTCACCCGCCCCCAGATTGAGCGCCTGCAAGCGCGCGGCCACGGCCGCCACGTCGGCCTTGAACCGGCCGTAGGTGATCTCGGCAGTCTTGTCGACAAGGGCGACCTTGGCGGCGTCGGCCGGCGTCAGGTCCAGGAGATGGTGAACGAGATAGGGAGACACTTAGGCCGCCTTTCGCATCTTGGAGGCCACGAAGTCGGCGAGCGTGCCAACGGTGGCGAAGTTGTCCTGCACGAAGTCCTCATCGCCCACTTCGATGCCGAAGGTGTCGCCGAGGAACATCATCAACTGCAGGATGCCCAAGGAATCGAGGAGGTTACCCTCCAACAGCGCGACATCGCCCTCGGTGGGCACGGTGGCGCGGCCAGCCGCTTGCGCGGCGACGAATTCCAGGATTTTCGCTTTGATCGGATCGTTTGACATGGGGGCCCCCTCAGTAGTCAAAAAACGCAAGTTCGGAGTAAGAGAAGTCGGTCTTGCCCGGCTGCTGACCGTTCTTGATGAAGCGCAGTCGGCGGTTCGGGATGGCATAGCCCGGCGGCATGGTTTGCGCGGTGGCGCCGGCCTCGATCTCAAGGAAGATGACCATTCGGCCCACGCGCAGAAGGTGGCGCGAGATGTGCCCGATTGAGGCCTCCACCGCGCGATTGTCGCCGCTATAGATGATCTGCGCGGTCGGCACGCCGCGGAACGCGTAGCGCTTGAAGATCACCGGCACCGGCCCGGCGGGCGCTTCCACGATGTAGGCAAGACAGCCAAAGCTCACATGGTCATTGAGCATCTGGGTGGTCGCCGCGTCCACGTCGGCCCGCGCGCCGTCCCACACCGAGACGGCATAGTCGCGCCGCCCGAAGGTGGCCGCGTAGGGCACGCACACGGCGGTGAGCCCTTCATTGAGCCGCACGAACCCCATCGCCAGCATGATGTCGCGCATCACGGGAATGGCCGTCAGTGAGGTGTAGACTGTCGAGGTGTCGTTGACCGCCTTGCGCATCAACAACGGCACCTTCCAGCGGTGGTCCGGGCGCACATAGACGCTCGAGAGATTGACCATCGACGGCTGATCGCCGCGCTTCGGCCCGGCAAGCGTGAGGATCACGCCGACGGCTTCCGACTTGTCCTTCAGGAAATAGCCAAGGGGCAGCTCCCCGGTTGCCTGGGCGCCCGTTGCCATTGCGCGCTCTATCCC
>CALSBD010000181.1:0-6700 GCA_943373055.1 Rhizobium sp. Q54 | reverse complement strand
GACAAGATGCGCGCGGGTACCCCGCTCACCGATGACGACCGCTGGCCGTGGCTGGACCGGGTGGCGCACACGCTCAACACCGAGGCGCCGGTGATCGTGGGATGCTCTGCCCTGAAGCGCGCCTATCGCGATCGGATCCGGGCGGGCGCAGGTGGGCCGGTGCGGTTTATCCACCTCACGGGATCGCGCGACTTGATCGCCACGCGCATGGCCGCGCGGACCGGGCACTATATGCCGCTCACCTTGCTCGACAGTCAGTTCGCCACGCTGGAGCCGCCGGGTCCCGACGAGGCGATCAGCATTGCCATTGACCAGCCGCTTCACGCCATCGTGGAGGCGGTCATCCCAGACCTCATCGAAGGAGCCTCGACATGAGCGATCGCGTAGCCCTCATCGGCGCGGGCGCGATGGGCGGCGCCATTGGCGCGCGGCTTGTCGCGACGGGCACCTTGCTCACGGTGTTTGATCTCGATCCGGCCAAGGTCGCCGTCTTGGTTGACCAGGGCGCGGCATCTGCCGGATCGGCGGCGGCGGCAGCGGCAAGCGCTCGGGCGATGATCTTATCGCTCAACTCGCCCAAAGTGGTGCGCGCGGCGGTGTTCGGCCCCGGCGGTGTCGCGGAGGGGGCCGCACCTGGCACGCTGATCATCGACATGTCGTCGATTGATCCCGAATCCACCAAGGCGCTGGCCGCAGACGCGCGCGAGAAAGGCTTGCGTTGGGTCGATAGCCCGTTGTCGGGTGGCATCCCCAAGGCGGCGACCGGCGATTTAACGCTGATGCAAGGGGGCGACGTCCACGACGTGGCGGAGGCGCAAAACGTGCTCAGGCGCGTGGCGAGCAACCAGACCCGCATGGGCGACGCCGGCGCTGGACAAACCACCAAGCTCATCAATCAGGTGCTGTGCGGCCTCAATTTCCTTGCGGTTGCCGAGGCCACCGCGCTTGCCGAAGCGGCGGGCGTCGACGCGCGCATGATCCCGCAGGCGCTTAAAGGCGGGCGCGCCGACAGCGCGCTCTTGCAGGAATACATGCCCCGCTTCGCCGCGCGCGACTATCGGCGCACCGGCCGCATCGACAACATGGTCAAGGACTTAAACGGCGCGCAAGACCTCGCACGCCTCACACACACGGCCATGCCGCTCACCGCGCTGTGCGCGGAAATCCACCGCATGCTCACCGCGGCCGGGCTCGGCGGCGAGGATCAGGCCGCCCTGATGGAATTCTTCAAGGGCCCCAACAAGGACCAGTTCTCATGATCACCCGCTACGCACTGTTCGAAGGCCACATCCACGAAGGCCAGACCGCCGCTTTCCGCGAGGCGGTGCTCACCGAAATCCTGCCCAAGTGGAAGGCGTTTCCCGGCGCGTTGGCGGTGCGTGTGAGCTTCGCCGAAAGCCGCGATGATGGCGCGCCGGAGTTTCCCATGATCCTGGCGATCAGCTATCCCGACCTGGAGGCGGTCGACACCGCGCTCAAGAGCCCGGCGCGCGCCGAAGGCAAGGCGGCGACCGAGGCCGTGTTGGCGCGCTTCTTCACCGGGCGCATTCATCACCATGTCACGACCGCGCACGACTTCAGTGCCTCTTGAGGGGCTGAAGCGCACGGTCTGGATTTTACCCAGAGTGAACGATACCATTTGGCCATGAAGTCTCCCCGCAAGCCTCCCACCATGGCCGATGTGGCCCGCGTTGCGGGGGTGTCGCCCATGACGGTGAGCCGGGCGTTCAAGCTGGACAGCCCGGTCAGCGAGGCAACGCGGCAGGCGATCCTGGCGGCCGCCGACGGGCTCGGCTACGTGTTTGACAGCACGGCGTCGAGCCTGAGGTCCCAAAAGACCGATTTCGTCGCGGTCACCATCCCCTCGATCAACAACGCCAACTTCGCCGACACCGTGCGCGGGCTCTCCGAAGGCTTGAAGGCGCGCGGCCTGCAGATCCTGCTTGGCTATACCGACTACGATATCGAGGAAGAGGAGCGGCTGATCGAACAGCTCCTGCGCCGTCGCCCCGAAGCGATCGTGGTGACGGGCGGGCGGCATACGCCGCGCACGCGCCGCCTCTTGGAGAATGCGGGCATTCCCGTCATTGAATGCTGGGATTTGCCCGAGGCACCCATTGGCCATGTGGTGGGGTTTTCCAACGCGGCGGCGGTGCGCGGCATGGTCGACCATTTCGTCGCACGCGGCCTGACAAAGATCGCCTTCATCGGCGGCGACGCGGATCGCGACACGCGCGGCACGGATCGGCGCGCCGGCTTCATCGCCGCGATCAAGTCGCACGGGCTTGATGCCACGCGGCTGATCGCGGCAGGGACACCGCCGATCTCCATGCGCGAGGGGGCCGACGCCATGGGACGGCTGTTGACCACCTTGCCCGATACCCAAGCGGTGATTTGCGTGTCTGACCTGTCCGCCTTCGGTGCACTCACCGAATGTCAGCGGCGCGGCTGGTCGGTGCCCGAGCAAATCTGGGTCGCCGGGTTTGGCGACTATGAGATCGCCGGCATCTCGGTGCCCTCGCTGACCACCATCAACCCGCATCCTCGGCAGATCGGCTTAGAGACCGCGCGGGTGATCCTCGACGCCCTCGACGGCCGGGCCGCTAGCCCCGCCACGGTGCAAATCACGCCCGAATTGTTGATCCGCCAGTCGGCAGGCTAATCCTCACGCGCACTGACAAAAAAGGGAGAGGCGGTTGCCCGCCCCTCCCCTGCGATGGTGCGTGCGAGGCGACCGATTACTTCTGGGCAGCCAGGATCGCGTTGACGACGGCGTCGCCGTTGGTCTTGATGAAGCTATCCCACACCGGCTTCACAACCGCCTGGAAGGCGGCGGCGTCAACGTCGGTGTTGACCTGCATGCCGGCGGCCTTGAGCTGGTCGATCATGGCCGATTCCTTGTCCTTGGCGAGCCCGCGCTGCATCTTGATTGCGGCGGCGGCAACCTCGACGATGACGGCCTGCTCCTTGGCGGTCAGCTTCTTGAACTTGGCGTCGTTCATGGCCAGCGCGAGCGCCGAATAGGCGTGTTGGGTGAGGCTCAGATACTTCTGAACTTCGTTGAACTTAAACGACAAGACGATCCCAATCGGATGGTCCTGCGCGTCGACGACCTTGGTCTCAAGCGCGGTGTAGAGCTCGGCGACCGGCAGCTGCTGCGGGTTGGCGCCCAGGATCGCAAACATATCGTTGAGTGCGCGCGAGTTATTGACGCGCATGTTGAGGCCCTTGAGGTCGGCCGGCTTGCGGATCGGGCCGCGGTTGTTCGACATGTTGCGGTAGCCGTTTTCCGGATAGCCCAACATCTTCAGGCCATGCTGGGTGAACTGCGCCGAGATGCCCTGGCCGATATCGCCGTCGAGCACCTTGTAGGCGAGCTCGCGGTTGGGGAACATGAACGGCAGTTCGAACGCGCCGGACGCGGGCACGAGGCCCGTGAAGTTGTTGAGGCCCGACATGACGATGTCGACGATGCCCGAGCGGGTGCCGTCAATCATCGCCGCATCGTTGCCAAGCTGGCCCTGCGGGAAGATCTGCACGGTGACGGAACCGCCGGTGCGCTTCTCGACCTCTTCCTTAAAGAATTTGGCCAGCGTCTGCTGCAGGTCGGTCTCAGGGGCGGCGTGGGCGAACTTCAAGGTGGTTTGGGCGTGCGCGGTCAGCGACGCCAGGCACAGCGCGGTCGCCAGCCCAAGGGTCTTCAAGAACGTCATGGCAGTCTCCTCCCAAAGGCATGATCCCAGGTGGGCGTCCGTTGTTCGGACATCATCATGCAAAGCTTACGTCTCGTGTCCGCCGCCCGGCGACGCCGGACGAGCGATGGTGGTGTCACGTCAGCCGCCCAAGAACTTGGCCGGCACGGTGATCAACTGGGGAAACAGGATGAACAGGCCCAACAGGAACACGTAGGCCGCTAGGAACGGCGCGACGCCGCGCACCGCCTCGCTCATTTGCACCTTACCAACGCCGCAGATGACGTTGAGCACGGTGCCGACCGGGGGCGTGAGCAAGCCGATCGAGCAATTGAGGATGAACATCAGCCCGAAATAGACCGGATCGATGCCCGCCATTTTGACGACCGGCATCAAGAGCGGCACGAGGATCAGCACCGTCGGGGCAAGGTCCATCACCATGCCGACAGCCAGAACCACGAGCATGATGACAAGCATCAACAAGCGCGGGCTGTCGATGAGCGGCTCCAGCGTGGCGGCGAGCTGCTGGGGCATTTGCGCGACGGTGATCAACCAGGCGGCGACCATGGCGGAGCCGACCAGGAACATCACCATGGCGGTGGCCCGGCCGGCGGCGACCAACACCTCCAGCATGATTTTGGGCGTCAGGCTGCGATAGACGAAGGCCGAGACAATGATCGCATAGACGGCGGCAACCACGGCGGCCTCGGTGGGCGTGAAGGCGCCCGAGCGGATGCCGCCAATGATTATGACCGGCAACAAAAGCGCCCACACACCGTCCTTCAAGGCCGCCAGCCGTTCGGCACCGGTCGCCTTGGGCAAGGTTTCGATCTGCTCGTTGCGCATGACGAGCGACCAGACGACCATCAGCGCAACGCCCATCATGAGGCCCGGCACGATGCCGGCCATGAACAGCTTGGCAATCGAGATATTGCCGGCAACGCCGATCAAAATCAGCGGCAAGGACGGCGGGATGATCGGTGCGATGATACCGCCGGCGCCGAGCAGGCCAAGGCTGCGGCCGGCCGGATAGCCCGCGTTGCGCATCATCGGATAGAGGATCGACACCAGCGCCGCCGCGTCGGCAACCGCCGAGCCCGACAGGCCCGCAAGCACGATGGCTGTCAAGACCGCCACATAGCCAAGACCGCCGCGCTTGTGACCCACGAGCGTCATGGCCATGCGCACGATGCGCTCCGACAGCCCGCCGCGCGACATCACCTCGCCGGCGACCAGGAAGAACGGGATCGCCAACAACGGGAAGTTATCGACGCCGTTGATGAGGCCTTGCGCCAAGATGTCGGAGCTGAAGACACCCATGTAAAGCATGAGCGCCATGGACGACAACAGAAGCGCGAACGCGACCGGCAAGCCGGCGAGAATGGCGATGAACAGGACGGTGAGAAACAGAACAAGCGTCATTCGTCGATGTCCACGCGCGCGATGCCGACCTGCATGGGATCGATCAAGCGGACCACGGCAATCGCCGCCATGAGGACCGCGGACACGACGCCGGCGAGATAAAACAGGGCCGAAGGCAGGCCGGTGAGCTGGGAGATGTTGTTCCAGTTGGCCATCGTCTGATTGAGCGCGCCGATGAACAGCATGCCGACTGCGACGATGACGACCACCCAGCACACGCGGCGCAGCATCGGAACGGCGCGGGGGAACAGCTTCTCGGAGAACTCAGGCACCGCGAGGTGCTCATTGCGGCGCAAGGCAACCGCCGCACCCAACATCACCACCCATACGAACCACAAACGCGCGAGCTCGACCGACTGGCGCAGGCCCGACGAGAAGCCGTAGCGCAGGACCACGTTGGTGAACACGATGATGATCATCGCCGCCAACAGCAGCGCGATGATGCCGTCAATCACCGACCACAACCGCCCAACGAGGCGTCGCATCTGTCATCCTCCCAAAAGGCCCGTTGCGTCGTTTTATCGACCGGGTTATCGTTAAACCAAACTGGTATCGATAACACAAAAATGAGTCAAGACCTCTCCTCCCAGTTTCCGCACACCCTCGCTGCGCCATCGCGCCGCGCGGCGACGATATCGGATGTCGCTAAGGCGGCGGGCGTGAGCAGCATGACGGTGTCGAAGGCGTTGCGCGGCATCGGGCGGATCAGTCCGCCGACCCGCGCACGGGTGCTGCGCATCGCCGAGGAGATGGGATATGTGCCCAATGGTTTGGCGGGCGCCCTCGCCTCGCAATCAAGCACGCTGGTGGGGGTGTTGATCCCCTCGCTGAGCGACCAGGTGCACGCAGGCGTGCTGGCGGGCATCAATGCGGTGCTCCACCCGCAAGGCTATACCAGCCTGATTGGCGAGACGTTCTTTGATCCTCAGAACGAGGCGCGCGTGGTGCGCATGATGCTGTCAATGAAGCCGGCGGGCCTCATCCTCACCGGCGGCCTCGCCCGCACGGAGGCCACCGCGCGCCTATTGGCACAATCGGGCGTGCGCACCGTGCAGCTGTGGGATGGCGATCGCCCGGATCTAGATGCCACCGTGGGCGTCTCGCATCTGGAGGCGGGGCGCACCGCGGCGCGCACGTTTCTCGCCGCCGGTCTCACACGCGCCTGCTACATCGGTGCGGAGCTCCAACGCGACCTGTGCGCGGGGCGGCGCATGGACGGTTTCGTCGGCGCCATGACCGCAGCGGGCGCAACCTGTCACAAGGTCGTTGACCCCGGCCTGCCGCGCACCGCCGACAGCGGCTATACGCTCACCCGGCGCCTCCTTGACACCGCTCCGCTGCCGGAGGCGATCCACTACCTCAATGACGCCATGGCGGTGGGCGGACTGCGCTGCTTGCTCGACGCGGGCCTCGACGTGCCCGAGACGGTGTCGGTCATCGGGTTCAATGGGACCGCGCTGCAGCACGCGGTGCGCACGCGGCTCACCACCATCGAAGTCCCGCTGCGGGATTTAGGTGAGCGCGCGGGCCACGCGATGCTCGATCACGACGGCGCGTCCGGTCGGCCCCTCGTGGAGTTGGTTGGA